>NZ_JASUAZ010000006.1:0-151684 GCF_030283135.1 Mixta mediterraneensis
AGCGTGAACGGATAAAGAAAAAGATCTACGGAACACGGGAAGAAGCACGCAGCGATATTTTTGATTACATCGAAATGTTTTATAACAGTAAGCGTCGGCATGGTTCGAGTGATCAGATGCCACCGACGGAATATGAAAAACAATATTATCAACGGCTCGGAAGTGTCTAGATTATCCGTGGCGATTCATACACCCCCGTGGTTTATTATCCGGCAGCGCGTCCGACGCAGCGTATCAGTCAGCAAACGCTGGATGAGGTGCGCAATTACATCGATATTCAGCTGAAAGGGGCTATTGCAACCCGTAAACCGCTGGTGGCGCAAAAAGGCCCGCGTTCGTTAAGCGTGCGCAGTGCTATTACTGCTGTAACCGCAGAAAATAAGGGCATGCAGTTCTATGAAATGGTGCCGATCGCCGCGGTTGTTGCCGGTACGATGGCGGCTTCCGGCTATCGCATACAAAACAGTGAATTGTTTCTGGAAGTTGAAATCAGCGACGCGCGAACCGGCAAACCGTTGATCAAAGTCGTGCGCAAAGCGTTTGGTAAAACAGTCACTAACAGCAACGCACCCATTACCTTTGCCGACCTGAAACCCGGCCTCGATACGATGATACGTGACGCCGTGGCTTTTGATGCACGGCAATAAGCGCTAAGGACGATGATATGGGGTCGCTGATTTAATCTTTTGTAAATCTCAGACATCGTTCTGTAACAGCTGTCTACGCTTAAGGGCATTGTATCCCAACAGGAGAGTGCCATGACTCGCTTCCCCGCCGCGCTGGTTTTCAGCGTAATGTGCTCTTTTTCGACGCTGGCGGCAGACCTACAGGTTCAGGTGCTGCAAGACAAGCTCGACCATCCCTGGTCACTGGCATTTTTGCCAGATAACCAAACCGTATTGATTACCGAACGTTCCGGTCAGTTACGCAGCTGGCGACAGGACAGCGGTTTATCCAGACCGATTCAGGGCGTGCCAAAAGTGTGGGCGCACCGTCAAAGTGGTTTGCTGGACGTGGTGCTGGCACCGGATTTTGCACAAAACCGTCGCGTCTGGCTGAGTTATACCGAAGCTGACAGCAGTGGTAAGGCAGGGGCGGTAGTCGGCTATGGCACGCTGAGCAAAGATAATCGCCAGCTTAGCGACTTTCATGAAGTGATTCGCCAGACCCCAGCGTTGTCGAGCGGTAATAACATCGGAACACGACTGGCTTTTGACCGACAGGGTTTTTTGTGGATTGCCTTTGGCGATAACTTCGTCAGCAGCGCCGCGCAGGATACAGATAAGCTGCAAGGTAAACTACTGCGTTTGAATGGCGACGGCAGCGTGCCGAAAGATAACCCGTTTGTTAATCACAGCGGCATACGTCCCGAAATTTGGGCGTATGGCCTGCGTAATCCACAAGGGCTGGCGCTCAATCCCTGGACGCAAAAAATCTGGGAAAGTGAGCATGGGCCACGTGGCGGCGATGAAGTCAATATTCCAGAAAAAGGGAAAAATTACGGCTGGCCGCTGGCGACCTACGGTATTGATTACAGCGGCGAGAAAGTGCCGGAATCAAAGGGCACACATGTTGATGGCACTGAGCAGCCCGTTTTCTACTGGAAGGTCTCTCCCGCCATCAGCGGCATGGCTTTCTATAACAGCGCGCGTTTTCCTCAGTGGAAAAATTCGCTGTTTATCGGCGCGCTGAAGGAAAAAAGTTTGATTCGTTTGCGGGTGAACGGCGAGAAGGTGGTTGAGGAGCAGCGGTTATTAAAAGATCGCAACGAGCGCATTCGTGACGTCCGCCAGGGGCCGGATGGCTACCTTTACGTGCTCACCGATGAAGCTAATGGCAAGCTGCTGAAGGTCGGATTAGAACAGGACGCGAAAGCGTCCCGCGGATAATTATCGCACCCAGCGGCACACTTCCCAACCCCGGTCCAGAGCTTCCTGATGCAGCAATGCATCAGGATTAATCACGTGGGCATGATCGGCCAGGGCCAGCAAGGGCAGGTCATTCATCGAATCGCTGTAAGCCCAGGTCCGGTTATAGGTTTCATCTTCCTGGAGTGCTTTCCAGTCAGTCAGGCGCGTCACTTTACCCTCTTTATAGGTCATGGTGCCGTAAGTCAGGCCGCTGTAGCGATCATTAACCACCTCAACGCCAATAGCTAACGCGCCATATGCCCCTAAACGTTCGGCGATGGGAATAACTAAATGTTCGCCACTGGCGGAGATAATCATTACGTTATCGCCGCGTTGCTGATGCCACTGAATACGTTCACGGGCCGCCGGAAAGACCCGAGGCATAATGTCGCGATGGATAAAGCGCCGAACCCAGCCGTCCACCGTCATGGTTGCCATGCCAGCCAGCGGAGCGAGAGTTTTATTCATGTATTCTTCTATAGAAAGGGTGCCGGCATAATATTGCGCCATTAATGCCTGCTCTTCGTCGATAAGGTCGTTAGTTGCAAAACCTTGTGAAGCCAGCCAGCGCAGCCACAGGCTGGTGCTGTCATCGCAAATCAGGGTTTCATCCAGATCAAACAGGGCTAAGTCCATGGGATCCTCCTCAGGCTGACTGAAATCAGGTTAGCTGAAATTTGTGACGGCCTTAACTGTTCTGCGAAAAATCGGATTTTCACGCATTTTTTCTGACGACGCGCTGGGAGAAAACTGGCAAGCACGCAGCATGAATGCCAGGGTTACTCGACTAAACTCTAAAAAACTTTACGATTCACCGGTTTTTTTCGCTGACGCCAGCGGTTAGCGTTCTAACTGAAGATTTTCTGCCTTAAACCCTGATTTAATAAGGACACTCCGGCAAGCCCATGACAAAAAAACACTTTGCTTCTCGCCTGCGGCTCTTTGCTGCGACCTCTTTACTCGTTGCGCCTGTCAGCGTATTCGCGGAACAAGCGCCTGATGCTCCTCAGATCGACGCTAAGGCTTATATTTTAATGGATTACGCCAGCGGCAAAGTGTTGACCGAATCCAATGCTGACCAGCGTCTCGATCCTGCCAGCCTGACCAAAATGATGACCAGTTACGTGGTGGGTCAGGCGATCAAAGCGGGCAAGATAAAAGCGGATGACAGTGTGACCGTAGGCCAGGATGCATGGGCGACGGGTAATCCAAAACTGAAAGGTTCATCGCTGATGTTCCTGAAGCCGGGCGATCGCATTCCGGTACATGAATTGAATAAAGGCATTGTGATTCAGTCGGGTAACGATGCCTGTATCGCGCTGGCGGACTATGTGGCGGGCAGTCAGGATGCGTTTATCGGTTTGATGAACAATTACGTTAAAGCGCTTGGCCTGAAAAATACGCATTTTATGACGGTGCACGGTTTAGATGCCGAGGGGCAATACAGCACCGCACGTGATATGGCGCTGATTGGTCAGGCGCTTATTCGTGATGTGCCGGAAGAATATGCGCTGAATAAAGAGAAGGAATTTACCTTCAATAATATCCGCCAGAGGAATCGCAATCGCCTGCTGTGGAGCACTAACCTGAAGGTTGACGGCATCAAAACCGGCCACACATCGGGGGCAGGGAATAATCTGGTGGCCTCGGCGACCGAAGGCGACATGCGTTTGATTTCGGTGGTGCTTGGCACCGCCAGCGATGCAATCCGTTTTCGCGAAAGTGAGAAGCTGTTGACCTGGGGTTTCCGCTTCTACGAAACGGTTACGCCAATTAAAGCGGATGCGCCTTTTGCCCAGCAGCGCGTCTGGTTTGGTGAGCAAAATCAAGTGAACCTGGGCGTAGCCAAAGACGCCGCCTTGACCATTCCAAAAGGACAGATGAAAAATCTGAAGGCCAGCTACACGCTGAACTCGCCACAACTGGAAGCGCCGCTGAAGAAAAATCAGGTGGTCGGGACGATCAATTTCCAGCTAAATGGTAAAACCATTGAACAGCGTCCGCTGGTGGTGATGCAGGATATGCCGCAGGGCGGCTTTTTTAGCCGCATCATTGATTTTGTGATGATGAAATTCAATGGCTGGTTCGGGAAGTGGTTTTCATAAAAATCAGGGACGCAGCGATGCGTCCCGCTGTTTTTAGTTTTGTACCCAACCCTTGCGAATCGGTAAGGCGAATAAAGCGCGATACAGCGAATTAACCACATTCAACATGCGATTGCCGTAGTGCTGCCAGGCGAGATGCGACGCCAGACACCCCAGCAGACCGACCAAAAAGCCGCCCAACATATCCATGGGCCAGTGCACGCCTAAATACACCCGAGACCAGGCGATAACGCTGCCAATCCCTAACAAAATTACCCCAGACCACAGGCGATGCCAGAAGATGAACGCCAGCGCAAAGGTAAAAATAGTCGTGCCGTGATCGCTGGGATAAGAATCGTCAGCAGCATGACGTAAAAATTGATGCCCCAGGCCCATAGCAAACGGGCGCGGATGTGGCAGCAATTGCCCCACGCACCAGGATATCGCGAGTGCATAAACCAAAGCCATGCCGGTTTTCAATACCAGCACCCGCTGGGATTTAACCTGTGTACGTGGACCCCATAGCCATAACGCGACGATCAGCAGCGGCACGATAGCAATCAGGTCTTTGGCAATAAATGTCGCCAGTTGCAGCATCCAGATCGGCGAATCTGACGTGGCGTTGATCAATATAAACAGCCTGCGGTTTAACTCTTCCATTACGGGTGGCATTCCTCATTGAAAAGGGCGTTAGGCCCAGCGATCCCAGACAGCGTTCTCTGCAACAGGCAGAAATGTGCCGGTTCGGGTTTATCGATCGGCTAAAGCTAAACGCACGAATTGCTAATAACATAAGCGCGCTATCCTGAAAGTAACAGGCACATTCGTCCATAGCAGAAAGTCTTAATCTTTATTTAGGTTGCAAAACGGTTTAGGTTTGATGACATCGGGATGAAGGGCAGGCTGGACGACAGAGGAGAGTGATGTCAGGCATAAAAAAACCCGCTAACTAAAAGGTTAACGGGCTCCACAATCTGGGGATTTCAAAGAAAAGCAGTGGCACTTAATCAGACTGTGACTTAACAAAAAAGTTCTGGACTCAGCTAAAAAAATTTTATAAGGGCAGAATTGGCCAGACAATAACGATAAGGGTGCCCGCCAGCGTCAGCAGCACATTGGCGATGGCATAAGTCCCGGCATAGCCGAGCGCCGGAATATTGCTGCGCGCGGTGTCGCTAATAATCTCCATGGCTGGTGCGCAGGTCCGTGCGCCCATGATCGCGCCAAACAGCAGCGCACGGTTCATTCGCAATACATAAGCCCCGAACAGATAGCAGATCACCACCGGCAGCAGGCTGACCAGCAAACCGCATAGCAGCATTAGCACACCGTCGCTGCTCAGACCATGGTTGATACTGCCGCCTGCACTTAGCCCAACGCCCGCCATAAATACCATCAAACCAAACTCTTTCACCATGGTCAGCGCACCTTGCGGGATATAGCCGAACGTGGGATGGTTGGCGCGCAGGAAGCCCAGCATAATCCCCGCAAACAGCAAACCGGCGGCGTTACCAATGCCGAAACTAAAATTGCTGAACTGAAAAGTGATTAAGCCAATCATCAAACCCACAATAAAAAAGGCACAAAATGCCAGCAGATCGGTCATCTGACTGTGAATAGCGATAAAGCCAATACGGTCGGCCACGCTTTTAACACGACGCGCTTCGCCGCTGACTTGTAATACATCCCCTTTATTCAGGATGATGTTGTCATCAATTGGCATTTCAATCTGGCTGCGAATAACGCGGTTAAGAAAACAACCGTGATCGGTGAGGTTAAGTTTACTCAGACGCTTATTCACCGCGTTATGGTTTTTCACCACGATTTCTTCGGTGACGATGCGCATATCCAACAGGTCGCGGTCAAAAACTTCTTTACCGTTGCGGAAGCTGGGATCAAGGCGGGCGTGCGCATCAGGATAGCCAACCAGCGAGATGTCATCACCGGCTTGCAGCACAGCGTCACCATCCGGGCTGGCGAGAATGCCGTTACGGCGGATACGTTCGATGTAGCAGCCGGTCTGGCGATAAATTCCTAATTCACGCAAATTTTTACCGCCGCTCCAGGCCACCAGTTCCGGGCCGACGCGATAGGCGCGGATCACCGGCAAAAAAACTTTGCGCTGGCTGTCTGCATCCAGACCCCGTTCACGAGCAATTTGCTGTGCGCAGGTGGATAAATCCTGATGTTGCAGGCGTGGCAGATAGCGCGCGCCAAAAATCAGGCTAACTAATCCAATCAGGTAAGTAATGGCGTAGCCAAGGCTGAGATGATCTTGCATCAAAGCTAACTGTTTACTGTCGCCGATGCTTTGTCGCAGGGTATCGCCTGCGCCAACTAAGACCGGGGTAGACGTCATCGATCCTGCCAGCATGCCAGCCGTTAAGCCGATGTCCCAGCCAAACAGTTTGCCTAAACCTAACGCTAATAGCAGCGCACTGGCCACCATGACGATAGCCAACATAAAATAGTTTTTACCGTCGCGAAAAAAAATAGAGAAAAAATTAGGACCCGCTTCAACACCGACACAGAAAATAAACAGCATAAAGCCCAGGCTCAATGCATCAGTATTAATGGTGAAGTGTTGTTGGCCTAATAATAAAGAAATAACTAATACGCCAATGGCGTTTCCCAGCTGGACCGAGCCGAGACGCAATTTACCCAGACAAAGCCCGAGCGTTAATACGACAAATAATAACAGAATGTCATTTCCGGTTAACAATTCTGCGACATTAATATTCACTGTTTAACTTCTTGTGTGTAAGTAACCGATTGAAGTGTAGCTTGTTTTATTGAGGTGCAGCGCAAGCCGTGCCCGTCCCGCATCGAAAAGCGGTAGCGGTTAAAACGGCGGCTATTCTAGTCAGAAAACCCGTTTTCAGCTATGGGGGAATACATTCATACGAAGCGCGGGCTGTTGCTTTTTATTTCCACCTGGAAGCAGCAAATAAAGCACCAGGGCGCGCTCGGCTGTGGATGATTTACAACATACGTACAGCTTAACCAGCCAGTCACAGCCGATAACCTTGCAGGCACACTATTAACGGGCGCAGCTAAACAACGTATCTCAACGGTTGTCATCGGCTGTTAAGGCTCATTGGATGGACGTACAATGTTTGCCGTACGACGCGGCGAGAAGGCGATGCTTGCCGTTAGGACGGAGCCAGCTGTCACGGCTCCGCTTTGAAAGGACTTACGCGCTAAAACCCAGATTTTCTTTAGACCAGGCCGCAAATTCGGTATAACCACCGATGTGCTGCTCATCCAGGAAAATCTGCGGCACGGTGCTAACCGGTTTACCTGCGCTGGCTTCCAGATCCGCTTTGGTAATTCCCTCCGCCTGAATATCAACGTACTGATAGCTAAAATCATCACGATCGGCAGCCAGCTTATCAGCCAGCTCTTTAGCACGAACACAATAAGAACAGCCTGGGCGACCAAAAATTACAGCAATCATTGAGAACTCCTTGCAGCGGCCATTGCGTGATCGGTATCACGCAACACAATAAAGAATGGCAATCATCATGCCCGCTCGTACCGCTTAAAGAAAGTAGGATTTGCCTGTTAGTCTAATGCCCGCCATCTATGCAAGTTTGTGCTGATTAACCATAATTGTCGTTTCATTCAGGTGTGATACAGGAGCAGGGCGATGCGTAGCGTAGCAAGATTACCGAAACCGATTCTGGTGATGGAAATGCTGGGCGGCTTGCTGATCGCTGCCGCACTGCTGGTCGTCAATCACTGGCTGCCGGCGTTTCCCTCTGTTGGCAGGAAAACGCTGGCGACCGTACTGCTATTGTCAGGCGTCGTTCTGATGTTGCCTGCTGCCTGGCTGGTTATGTGGCGTACTGCACAAGCGATGGCGCCACAGCTGTTTAATCGCACCAATAAAAAAAGATAACGTTGCCGGAGACTTATGACACCAACCATTGATTTACTGTGTAGCCACCGCTCTGTTCGCGCCTTTACCGAACAGCCCGTTAGCGAAGAACAACGTGAAGCGATCATTGCCGCAGCGCAGGCGGCCTCGACATCCAGCTTTTTGCAGTGCTCATCCATTGTGCGTATTACCGACAAAGCCTTGCGTGAGCAGTTGGTCACGCTTACGGGCGGGCAACCCTGGGTCGCGGATGCGGCTGAGTTCTGGATTTTCTGCGCTGATTTCAACCGCCACCTACAGATTTGCCCGGAGGCCCAGTTAGGCCGCGCTGAGCAACTGTTGCTAGGTTGCGTAGACACCGCGTTGATGACGCAAAATGCGATGATCGCTGCGGAATCGATGGATCTTGGCGGCGTGTTTATCGGCGGTATCCGTAACAGCATTGCGCAGGTCACCGAATTACTGGAGTTACCCCAATACGTGCTGCCGCTGTTTGGTTTTTGTATCGGTTATCCGGAATCCGTACCCGACGTGAAGCCCCGTATACCGCAGGCCATGTTAGTGCATGAAAATCGCTATCATTCGGTGGATCCCGCGGTGCTCGCCGATTACGACAGCCGCACGGCGGTTTACTATCAGCAGCGTGACAGCAATCAACGTAGTGAAACCTGGAGCCAGCTGATTCAACGCTTGATCATCAAAGAAACGCGCCCGTTTATGCTGGATTACCTGCATCAGCAGGGCTGGGCGACACGTTAATCTGACCCAGGGAATACGATAATGAAAATGGCCATCCTGTCGCGTGATGAATCGCTTTATTCGTGCCGTCGTTTACGCGAAGCCGCTGAGCAGCGTGGCCATTTTATTCAAATCCTCGATCCGCTTTCCTGCTACATGAACATCAATCCAGCGTCAGCCGCCGTGCACTATCGCGGCGAACCGCTCGGTCATTTTGACGCGGTTATTCCACGTATCGGCACTCCCATCACCTTTTATGGCACTGCCGTGTTGCGCCAGTTTGAAATGTGCGGCAGCTATCCGCTCAATAAGTCAGCTGCGATCACGTGTGCGCGCGATAAATTGCGTTCATTACAGTTGCTGGCGCGGGAAGGTATCGACATGCCGGTAACCGGATTCGCCTCTTCTCCTGATGATACGCAGGATCTCATCGCCATGGTCGGCGGTGCGCCGCTGGTAGTGAAACTGGTTGAGGGCACGCAAGGGATTGGCGTGGTGCTGGCCGAAACGCGGCAGGCAGCAGAAAGCGTTATTGACGCCTTTCGCGGTCTGAACGCCCATATTTTGGTGCAGGAATTTATCAAAGAAGCACAGGGCCACGACATTCGCTGTCTGGTGATTGGCAAACAGGTGGTGGCGGCTATTGAGCGGGCAGCGAAAGAGGGCGATTTCCGATCAAACCTGCATCGCGGCGGCAAAGCGCATCCGGTCATTATCACCGGGCAGGAGCGCGATATTGCCATTAAAGCGGCGGCAACCCTGGGCTTAGAGATCGCAGGCGTTGACATTTTGCGGGCTCATCGCGGTCCACTGGTGATGGAGGTCAACGCATCGCCGGGTCTGGAAGGCATTGAAACGACCAGCGGTCTGGATATTGCTGGCATGATGATCAACTGGATTGAACGGCACGCCATACCCGGCCACCCTCCTAAAACCGCTGGCTAACCGGTGCTTTTCAGCGGTTTTCGTGGCGCCTCTGACAATTTTTCCGTAAGCTTAGTCGCCTGTTTATTCACCCCATGGGATTTTACGATGGATTCTCTTGTCGTTCCGGATATTGACCTGTTGCGTCGCTGGCTGGATCAGCAAAATATCACCTGGTTCGAATGTGATGCCTGTCAGGCCCTTCATTTGCCGCATATGCAGAACTTCGAAGGGGTGTTTGACGCCAAAATCGATCTGGTCGACAACGTCATTTTGTTTTCTGCACTGGCTGAAGTGAAGCCGACGGCGTTAATTCCTTTGGTGGGCGACCTGTCGCAAATCAATGCCAGTTCCCTGACGGTAAAAGCGTTTATCGACATTCAGGATGATAATTTACCAAAGCTGATTGTGTGTCAGTCAATGCTTACCGAAGCCGGGCTAACCTTTGGTCAGTTCGCGCACTTTATGAAGCAGAGCGAAGCGCAAATTTCCATGGTCATTATGGAAGCGTTTGCGAATAACCTGCTGCTGAGCAGTGACGATGAAGAAGAGGAACGTCCGGCGACCTTGCTGGGTCACTCAATGTTGCATTGATCCTTTCCTGTCTTACTGCTGCTTTCGGCAGCAGTTTTTCTTGCCTGCCTTACCACGTTTTATTCTGCATTTTGCCCTTTAATGCCAGATAACTGGCGTTCTTTATGGCCTCAAAGCCGAACCTCATCATTCAAATATGCATAAACTATCGCGATTAGGCGTTTTTTAAGCCGGGGTCTGGTGAACCTTTTGCCGGGCAGCTATTCTTGCGGGGCTGCATCACCCTTGTAAACGCAGCGCAGGTACAGATTTTTTGCTCTTAAACTCCCGCTGAATAATGATTCATTGTGTCACTGACTTTACGCACAGAACGCAACGTTCGGATCAGAAGTTTACAGCGTTGTGATGACCCCGCTCAGGAGGAAAAAAATGCTCAACCAACATCAGAAATGGTTGTCAGGTGTGGTTGCTGGCGTGCTGATGGCAGTTTCTGCCAGCACAATGGCGGAAGATAAAACCCTGCATGTTTACAACTGGTCCGATTATATCTCGCCAGATACCGTGCCAAATTTTGAAAAACAGACCGGTATCAAAGTGGTCTATGACGTGTTTGATTCGAATGAAGTGCTGGAAGGCAAATTGATGGCGGGCAGCACCGGCTACGATGTCGTGGTGCCATCCTCCAGCTTCCTGGCTCGTCAGCTACAATCCGGCGTGTTTCAGCCGCTGGATAAGAGCAAACTGCCAAATTATAAAAACCTCGATCCGGCTCTGATGGAAAAAGTCGCGCAGCACGATCCGGGCAATAAATATGCCATTCCTTATCTGTGGGGCACCACCGGTATTGGTTATAACATCGATAAAGTCAAAGCAGCCTTGGGCGCAGAAGCGCCGGTAAACAGCTGGGATTTAGTCCTGAAACCAGAAAATCTGGAAAAACTCAAAAGCTGCGGCGTCTCTTTCCTCGATGCGCCGGAAGAGATTTTCGCTACCGTGCTGAACTATCTCGGCAAAGATCCGAACAGTTCAGATGCTAAATATTATTCCGGTGCGGCAACCGATTTGCTGCTGAAGCTGCGTCCCAGTATTCGCTATTTCCACTCTTCTCAGTACATTAACGATCTGGCTAACGGCAATATCTGCGTCGCGATTGGCTGGTCAGGCGATATTTTGCAGGCGAAAAACCGTGCGGATGAAGCGAAAAACGGCGTGCATTTAGGCTATAGCGTGCCGAAAGAGGGCGCCCTGGCGTTCTTTGACATGATGGCCATTCCGAAAGATGCAAAAAATCTTGATGCAGCTTATCAATGGCTGAATTACATCATGGACCCGAAAGTGATCGCCGATGTCTCTAACAAAATGAATTACGCCAACGGTAATAAGGCATCGCTGCCGCTAATTAATGCTGACGTGCGTAACAATCCCGGCATCTTCCCAACACCTGAAGCCATGTCTAAATTGTTCGTGCTGAAAGTACAGGAGCCAAAACTGGATCGTGTGCGCACGCGCGCATGGACTAAAGTGAAAAGTGGTAAGTGATTCGTTCGAACGAATAAGCTTATAACGCAACAGCAACAGAGGCGCAGTCATGGCCTCTGTTGTGCCATTTTTAGCGGCTGGCTTTGCTGTGCCGTTCCGCCTGGCCCGGAGATGAATGTTAGTGAACGACGCCATTCCCCGTCCTCAAAATAAAAACGCAAAGGCGTTAGCGCCGCTGCTGGAAATCCGTAATCTGACTAAATCATTCGATGGTCAGCACGCCGTTGATGACGTCAGCCTGACCATTTATAAAGGTGAAATTTTTGCCCTGCTTGGCGCCTCTGGCTGCGGTAAATCAACGCTGTTGCGCATGTTAGCCGGTTTTGAGCCGCCAACCAGCGGACAAATCGTATTGGATGGTCAGGATTTGTCGCATGTCGCACCGTATCAGCGGCCCATTAATATGATGTTTCAGTCTTACGCCCTGTTCCCGCATATGACAGTGGAACAGAATATCGCCTTTGGCCTGAAGCAGGACAAGCTGGCGAAGGGCGAAATCAGCAGCCGTGTCGAAGAGATGCTGTCGCTGGTACATATGCAGGAGTTTGCGAAACGTAAGCCGCATCAGCTTTCTGGTGGCCAACGCCAGCGCGTGGCGTTGGCGCGTAGTCTGGCGAAACGCCCTAAGTTGCTGTTACTGGATGAACCTATGGGCGCGCTGGATAAAAAACTGCGCGACCGTATGCAACTTGAAGTGGTCGATATTCTGGAGCGCGTGGGCGCAACCTGCGTCATGGTGACGCACGATCAGGAAGAAGCAATGACCATGGCGGGGCGCATCGCCATTATGAACCGCGGTAAGTTTGTGCAGATTGGCGAGCCAGAAGAGATTTACGAGCACCCGACCAGCCGTTACAGCGCCGAATTTATTGGCTCGGTAAACGTATTTGAAGGCTTGCTGCGCGAGCGTCAGGACAATAGCTTCATCATTGAAAGTCCGGGATTAGTCCATCCGCTGAAAGTGGATTCGGACGTCTCGGTGATAGACAACGTGCCGGTGCATGTTGCGCTGCGACCGGAAAAAGTGATGCTGTGTGAAGAGGTTCCGGCGGATGGCTGCAACTTTGCTGTGGGAGAGGTCGTGCACATTGCCTATCTTGGCGACCTGTCAATATTCCACGTACGTTTGCGCAGCGGACAAATGATCAGTGCACAGCTACAAAACGCGCATCGCTATCGCAAAGGATTGCCGACGTGGGGCGATGAAGTTCGTCTCTGCTGGGATAGCGACAGCTGCGTGGTATTAACGGTTTAAGGAGGCGTAGTGAGCCAGATTTTTCAACGCAGCAAAGCGCCCGCCAGGCTGGTGGGAACGCCGCTACAGCGCTGGGTGACGCGTATCAAAATGCAGCATGGCCGCAAACTGGTCATTGCATTACCTTACCTGTGGCTGGTGCTGTTTTTTCTGTTGCCGTTCCTGATTGTACTGAAAATCAGCTTCGCCGATATTGCGCGCGCGATCCCGCCCTACACCGACCTGATCTCGTGGGCCGACGATCAGTTCAGCATCGTTCTCAACTTTGCTAACTATCTGCAACTCACGGACGATCCGCTATATGTCGATGCGTATTTGCAATCATTAAAGGTGGCCGCCATCTCCACGGTGATCTGCCTGCTGATTGGGTATCCGCTGGCGTGGGCAGTCGCGCACAGCAAACCATCAATGCGTACTATTCTGCTACTGCTGGTGATCCTGCCGTCGTGGACATCGTTCCTGGTGCGCGTTTATGCCTGGATGGGTCTGCTTAATAACAACGGTATCCTTAACCGTTTTCTGATGTGGCTGGGCGTTATTGATCATCCGCTGGTTATTCTTTACACCAATACTGCGGTGTATATTGGCATTGTTTACTGCTATCTGCCGTTTATGGTGCTACCCATCTATACCGCATTAACCCGTATTGACTATTCGCTGGTTGAAGCATCGCTGGACCTGGGCGCGCGACCGCTGAAAACTTTCTTCAGCGTTATCGTGCCGTTGACCAAAGGGGGGATTATTGCCGGTTCGATGCTGGTGTTTATCCCGGCGGTGGGGGAATACGTTATCCCGGAACTGCTCGGCGGACCAGACAGCATTATGATTGGCCGTATCTTGTGGCAGGAATTTTTTAATAACCGCGACTGGCCGGTGGCATCGGCGCTGGCAGTGATTATTTTGCTGATATTGATTCTGCCGATCATCTGGTTCCACAAGCATCAAAACCGTGAAATGGGAGAGAAGGGATGAATAATCTGCCCGTGATCCGCTCGCCTTGGCGCACCGCTATTCTGGCGTGCTGCTTCCTGTTTCTTTATGCTCCCATGCTGCTGCTGGCGATCTATTCGTTCAATCGATCGCAACTGGTCACGGTGTGGGAAGGCTTCTCATTTCACTGGTATCACGTGCTGTTCCAGGATAATGCGATGATTGATGCGGTGCTGCTCAGTTTGAGCATCGCCGGATTGTCGGCCACCATGGCGGTAGTACTGGGCACGCTGGCGGCGGTGATTATCGTTCGCTTTGGGCGTTTTCGGGGGCATAACGGTTTCGCCTTTATGCTTACCGCGCCGCTGGTCATGCCGGATGTGATTACCGGTTTGTCGCTGCTGCTGCTGTTTGTGGCCATTGGCAACGCATTCGGCTGGCCGAGCGAACGGGGAATGTTAACCATCTGGCTGGCGCACGTCACGTTTTGTACCGCTTATGTGGCGGTAGTCATCAACTCGCGCCTGCGTGAACTGGACCGTTCAATAGAAGAAGCGGCAATGGATTTAGGCGCGACGCCGCTTAAGGTGTTCTTTGTGATTACCGTGCCGATGATTGCCCCAGCGATTGTCACCGGCTGGCTGCTGGCTTTTACGCTGTCGCTGGACGATTTAGTGATTGCCAGCTTTGTCACCGGACCTGGTGCAACCACGCTGCCGATGGCAATCTTCGCTACGGTGCGGCGCGGTGTGAATCCAGAAATCAACGCGCTGGCCTCGCTGATTTTGTTTGTGGTCGGTCTGGTGGGTTTTATTGCCTGGCGCGTTATGGCACACGAAGAAAAACAGCGTGTCAGTGATATTCAGAAAGCAAAACGTGGCTGAAATCCGTAACGTTTGCCACTATAAAAATGGGCTGGTTTTCCAGCCCATTTTCTATGGCGTGCGGAGCATGAAACATGTCGGAAACCCTCAAGCACCGATCGGTATTACCGGATGCGCCTGTCCCGGTGACAGTCGCGGGGATAGCCATTATCGTTACGCGCTGCCTCAGCGTATTAATGCTCGCTAATGCGTTGGGTTATAGCGAAATTATCAACTTCGTTCATCGCAGCGCCCAGGCCTGGGATTCTACCTTTATCTTTATCGCGAGTCAGCTGATCTTTCTGTTTGAATTGCGCTGTGCTTTTACCTTAATGCGTGGCAGCAATCGTGGCCGCTGGGGATATGTCGGTACGCAGATAATCGTGCTGATTTATATGTTGCTGGCATCAACGGGCTGGATTTATCCAGAAATTTTTAGCATCAGCGGCGAAAACAATGCGCAGATTATTCATCATACGCTACAGCAAAAGCTGCCGGATCTGCTGGTGTTGCTGCTGCTTTTCTTGCCCGCCAGCAGTCGCGCATTTTTTCTGAGGCGTTGAAATTTGCCGCCATCCCTTCGCAGTAAAGGCAGCATTAAAGTTCTTAATTGTGGGTTAACAGCGGTTATCGCTTGTAATGCTGTGACATCGTGTAATGCGGGACGTCGTAAACGCGAACGGTTAAGCGAACGGAGACAAAGCGATAGGTTGCAACGCATCAAGGGTGGGCCAGCGCAGTTACCGTCTGAACTGAGGACAGTGCAGAACCGGTCAGACAAGCACTTTGCTGGCCCATAATGCTTATTCGGGGAACCACTTCTGATTGAGCTGCTGCCAGCTGCCGTTGGCTTTTATTTCGGCCAGCGCGTTATTCAACTTTTCGCGCAATGCGTCGTTGCCTTTACGCACCGCGATGCCTAAGCCGGTGCCAAAGTAGTCGGCATCGGTAACATGCTTGCCAACGGTTGCGAGATCGCTGTTAGTTTTCAGCCACTGATTAACCACGGCGCTGTCACCAAATACTCCATCCAGGCGACCATTTTTCATATCCAGAATCGCATTCTGGTAGCTGTCATAGGCCACCATAACCACATCAGGATGCTTGTCCTGCAGGTATTTCTGGTGCGTGGTGCCGTTTTCGACGCCAATCCGTTTGCCTTTTAGCTGGCCGATATTGCTGAACTTACCCTGGCGGGCAATCACAATGGCAGAGTTGGGGTAATAAGGCTGGGTGAAATCGACCTGCTTGCTGCGTTCTGGTGTGATGTCCATTCCAGAAATCACCGCGTCGTAGCGGCGAAATTTAAGCGAGGGGATCAGGCTGTCAAAGGCATTGTTGGTGAAAGTGCAGTCTGCCTTCATCTGCTGACATAACGCTTTCGCTAAATCAATATCAAAGCCGACAAGTTGATTTTCACGATCCAACGATTCAAACGGAGGATAGGTTGCCGAAGAGGCGAAACGGATTTTCTCCGCAGCGTGAGCATTCATTGCCAGGGCTGCCAGTGCAGCGGCAACAATCCATTTTTTCATGATACAGCTCCTGTAAAACATCATCAGCACAACTGCGTTATGACGGATTACAGGGTGGCATAAAATGAATTTTTATGCAATATCTGTGAGTAAAAAGGTAGAAAATGCGAGATTTCTCGCCTAACCATTAATTTCGCCGTTCAAATGCCAGTGCGCGTTTTTCGATTAGGCGCATCAGCAACGTCAATAAGCCGTTGACGCATAAATAAACCAGACCGGCAGCGGCGAACACCGTGACATCATAGGTGCGACCATATAACAGCTGACCATGGCCCATCACTTCCATTAATGTAATGGTGTAAGCCAGCGATGTGCCTTTAAACACCAGCACCACTTCGTTTGAATAGGATGACAGGGCGCGTTTAAAGGCATAGGGTAGCAGAATACGCAGCGTGTGCTGGCGGTTCATTCCTAGCGCGGCGCAGGATTGCCATTGACCGGAAGGGATAGCGCGCACTGTGCCGTGAAACAGTTGCGTGGTGTAAGCCGCGCTGTTCAGCGACAGCGCCAGCATCGCACAGAGCCAGGGCTGTGACAGCAGATGCCACAGCCACGGAACCTGTTGCAGGCTGGGAAACTGGCCTGGGCCGTAATAGATCAGGAAAATTTGTACCAACAGCGGTGTGCCGGTAAATAACGTGATAAATCCCTTTATCAACGGCGTCAGCAACGGTGTTTTCAGGGACAAGACCACGGTAAACAGCAACGACAGCACCAGCGCCACAATGAGTGAGGCCAGGGTTAACGTCAGGCTGGTATGCAGCCCTTTCATTAATTCAGGTAGATACTCAAGCATCAGCTGTTTCCCCGCTCAAAACGGGTGGTGCGCAACTCGATGCGACGCAATACCGCCTGGCTGAACAAAGTAATCACCAGATAAATGGCCGCCGCCACTAAAAACCAGGTAAACGGCTCTTGCGTGCGGGTAGCGATACTTTTGGTTTGCAGCATTAAATCATTCACGCTAATCAACGACACCAGCGCCGTATCTTTTAATAACACCAGCCACTGATTGCCTAAGCCGGGCAGCGCATGTCGCCACATTTGCGGCATGATCAGACGAAAGAAAATTGCCGATTTCTTCAGACCCAGCGCCTGGCCAGATTCCCATTGCCCTACGGGAACGGCTTTCAACGCGCCGCGCAGGGTTTGTGATGCGTAGGCAGAATAGAGCATTGCCAGCGCAATTACGCCACACAGGAAAGGACTCACGTCGAAATTTTCGATCTGCATCTGAACGGGTAACTTAAATAAGCCAACGTTCAGGATGAAACCGTCGGATAAAGTCAGCAGCAGTTGCGAAGCGCCGAAGTAAATAAACAGCACCACCAGAATTTCCGGCAGCCCGCGAATCAGCGTAACCAGACCGGTGCCGATCCAGGCCAGGGGCTTCCAGCGCACCGATTCCCAGCCAGCAAAAATCATCGCCAGCACCAGGCCAGCGATAAACGCGCAAAGGGCAAGGCCGACGGTCATACCGGCGGCGCTTGCAAGTGGAATCATTTCATTCATTGAAAGTTACTGCTGAAACCATTTGCTGTAGATGGTTTTATAGGTGCCGTCTGCTTTCACTTTGTCCAACGCAGCGTTGAATTTCGCTTGCAGATCGGTATTACCCATGCGAACCGCGATGCCGAGGCCAGTGCCGAAATAGGCTTTGTCAGTCACTTTTTCACCGACGGGTGCCAGCGTAGTATTTTGCTTCAGCCATTCGTTGACCACGGCGGTATCACCAAATACCGCGTCGATGCGACCATTTTTCAGGTCAAGCACCGCGTTTTGGTAACTGTCGTAAGGCACGGTGGTAATTTCACTGTGTTTCTCGGTCAGGTATTTCTGGTGTGTTGTGCCATTTTGTACGCCCACACGTTTGCCTTTCAGCGCGGCTATGTCAGCTACTTTGCCTTTCTGCGCCACAAACAGGGCAGAATTGTCATAGTAAGGCTGGCTGAACAGCACCTGCTTTTCACGCTCTGGCGTGATGTCCATACCGGCCATCACGGCGTCAAAACGGCGGAACTTCAGGCTGGGGATCAGGCTATCAAACGCCTGATTGGTGAAGGTGCAGGTTGCATCCATCTCTTTACATAACGCATTCGCCAGATCGACATCGAAGCCCTGGATTTTGTTTTCTGAGTCAACAAACTCAAACGGAGGATAAGAGGCTTCAGTGGCGAAGCGAATGGTCTGAGCAGCAGATGCGCTCAGGCTTAATCCAGCAAGCAGTGCAGCAAGTACAACCTTTTTCATTTTTAGCATCCTGACTTAGTGCGAAAGATAGTGAGCAAACGCCTGGGTTTGCGGCTGTGAAAAACGACTGGCGTCACCCTGTTCCACAATATGACCATTCTCCATATATACCACGCGGCTGGCGGTCTTACGCGCCACTTCCACTTCATGGGTGACGATCACCTGGGTGATTTGGGTTTGCGCCAGTTCGCGAATAATGCTGACAATTTGCGCGGTAATTTCGGGATCGAGAGCGGCAGTGGGTTCATCAAACAGCAATACTTGCGGCTCCATCATCAACGCCCGCGCAATCGCAACGCGCTGTTGCTGACCCCCCGAAAGATGCAGCGGAAAGCGATCGCTGTAAGGCGTTAAGCGCAAGCGATCCAACAGTTTGTCGGCACGCGCTTTTGCTTCTGCCTTTGTCAAACCAAGCACGCGACAGGGCGCTTCAGTCAGGTTTTGCAATACCGTCAGGTGCGGCCAGAGGTTGTATTGCTGGAAAACCATGCCGACATTTTGGCGCAGTTCGCGGATCGCGGCGTCAGAAGGTTTTTTGCTGAAATCGAACGAGTTTCCGGCAATGTACAACTGCCCGGAACGGGGATATTCCAGCAGATTCAGAACGCGCAGCAGAGAACTCTTGCCTGCACCGCTCGGACCAAGCAGCACCAGTGTCTCCCCTTGCGGGCATTCCAGGTTGATGTCGAACAGCGCCTGATGAGCACCGTAGAAGCAGTTGATTGCGTTTAGTTGAATACTCATGCGCCAAATATGAATAGCAATTGATGCCGCGAATCTTAACGTTACCAGAATAGTTATGCAATTGAGGTGAGTTAAAATTTATTAAACGGCAGGGAAATCCTAAAAGCGTAGCACAATATCGCGTAGTCCAACGCTGAGAAGGGCTTAGCGCAACGGTTTTGCCGCGACAGAAAGTAAAAACGCGCCGCAAAGATGCAGCGCGCTTAATACTGGAAACTGACCGCGCAGAAAATAAGCAATTATTTCTTCTTCGCGTGTTCCAGCATCTGGCTCAGGCTACCACCGTCAGGATGCGGCACGTTAGCGGCATAACGCACGTCATCCACTACCCAGCAGGTGCCTTCGTGGATCATCAGGACTTCATCCTGCCATTTTTTGCCGTCGCGGCTCAGATCAACACGCAGCGGAATATTGCGCGCATCGCGATTAGGAATGGTGGAGGCAACCGCGACGCTGGCTTCGGTTGGCCCCTGCGCCAGGCTGGAGAACAGATCGCCGTCACGCCAGGAACCCGCGTTGGTCTCGTGACTGGCAGCGAGCAATGTTTGATAGAGGTGCTCGCTCAGATAAGGACGGTATTTTGCCAGCGTAGTGCTGTCCGGCAAACCTTGTGTAGGCCGGGCAATGCGCAGGTTGTAAAACTGCTGTGCGACGCTATCGGGACCGCCATCTACACAGGGCGCTGTACGTGGGCCATTATCCTTGATGACCGGCTCAACGGTGGTACAGGCGCTGAGCAGCATTGCTGCGGGGATCAAAAGCGCAAAGGCTTTGTTTCTCATCTCGATTTCCTTATTGTTCTCTGGCAAAGCGCCATTTTTAGCATAGAGTATAGCCGTGCTTTTAGTCGTAAGAGCTTTAGGCGCAAGGGTGAAAAGGAGAACAACATGAAACTGACAACCACACCGACATTAGAAGGCCACAGCATCAGTGAATATTGTGGCGTTGTGACCGGCGAAGCGATTTTGGGAGCGAACGTTTTTCGTGACTTTTTCGCGGGGATCCGCGACATCGTTGGGGGACGCTCCGGCGCTTACGAGAAAGAGTTACGTAAGGCGCGTGAAATTGCCTTTAAAGAGCTGAAAGAACAGGCTAAAGCGTTAGGCGCAAATGCTGTAGTAGGGATCGATATTGACTACGAAACCGTGGGTAAAGACAGCAGCATGTTAATGGTCAGCGTGAGCGGAACTGCGGTGATCGTGCGTTGAAAAAGCTGCTGCTGGTACTGGCAGGGCTGCTATTGGTTGGCTGCCAGTCCGGCGTGGAATTACGTCATGGCTATTGGGTGGATCTCCGTCATCCAGCACAGGGCGCACGTCCGCGCATCAAAGTGATTGTGATCCATTACACCGCTGAGGATTTCCCGACGTCGCTTGCCACGCTGACCGACCAACAGGTCAGCGCCCATTATTTGATCCCGCGTCAGCCTCCTCAACGCGACGGTAAAGGCGTTATCTGGCAACTGGTGCCTGAGCAGGATTTGGCCTGGCATGCCGGGTCCAGCTTTTGGCGCGGGGCGACGCGCATTAACGACACGTCGATTGGCATTGAGCTGGTCAATAACGGTTATCGCAGCACGCTAACCGGGCGCGAATGGCAGGCTTTTAGCCCGCAGCAAATCGCGTCGCTTAGTGCATTAGTAAAAGAGGTGGCGCAGCGTTACGGTATCCGGCCAGAAAATATTGTTGGTCACAGCGATATTGCGCCGCAGCGCAAGCAGGATCCCGGTCCGCGTTTTCCCTGGCAATACCTGGCGCAACAGGGAGTAGGGGCGTGGCCAGATGCCAGCCGTGTTCAGCACTTTTTAGCCGGCCAAACACCGCGAGCGCGGGTGCCAGTAGAGAAAATAATGGATTTGCTACAGCGTTACGGCTATCCGGTAACGCCAGAAATGACGCCGGGCCAGCAGCAAACGGTTATCGCTGCCTTCCAGATGCATTTTCGCCCGGCTGATTATCGCGGCCTACCTGATGCGGAAACCGCAGCGATTGCCGCCGCGCTGCTGGAGAAATATGGCGCGGCGGAGTAATTACTGCTGTAAAAATGCCTTCCAGTAGGTCACTACCTTTTCCAGCGCGGCACGATCCACATCCATGTGCGTCACTAAACGCGTTGACGGGCCGACACTGATCAGCACATCACGCGCTTCCATCCAGGCCTTTAACGGTTCAACCTGCCCGGCAGGGATACGTATAAACACCATATTGGTTTGCTGATCGACCACCTCAACGCCAGTCTCGTGCAACTGTTGCCCCAGCCACGCGGCGTTATCGTGATCTTCTTTTAAACGCGCAACGTTATGCTGCAACGCATACAAACCGGCTGCTGCCAGGATACCTGCCTGACGCATACCGCCACCGACCATTTTGCGCCAGCGGCGCGCGCGTTCAATACAGGCCGCATCGCCACATAACAGCGAGCCGACCGGCGCGCCAAGCCCTTTGGATAAACAGACAGACAGGGTATCGCAATAGCGGGCAATCGTTTCCAGTGGAACCTGCTGCGCGGCCACCGCGTTGAAGATACGTGCACCGTCAATATGCAGCGCCAGCTTATGTTCGCGGGTAAACTGAAAGGCTTCGGCTAAATAATGGAGCGGCAGCACTTTGCCGTGATGGGTGTTTTCCAGGCTAAGCAGCCGGGTGCGGGCAAAATGAATGTCGTCAGGTTTGATCGCCGCCGCGACCTCATCCAGCGGCAGCGTGCCATCATCAGCGGCTAAAATTGGCTGGGGCTGAATGCTGCCCAGCACGGCAGCGCCACCGGCTTCATATTTATAGTTGTGAGCCTGCTGCCCGACGATGTACTCCTCGCCGCGCTCACAATGGCTGAGTAACGCCACCAGATTGGCCTGAGTGCCGGTAGGGAAAAATAGCGCGGCGGCCTTGCCGCTCAGACGTGCGGCTTCGGCTTCCAGTGCCTTAACCGTTGGATCGTCACGATAAACATCATCGCCGGTTTCAGCTGCCATCATCGCTTGTAACATTGCGGCGCCTGGCCGGGTAACGGTGTCACTGCGTAAATCGATCACGTTGCGCTCCTGAGCTTTCCTGAGAAATAAAACGGCGGGCATTACGCCCGCGCATGGCATTCTCCCGTTTTACCGCAGCCAGTTAGTTTTCGCCAGTTCAACCACTTCATCACCGCGTCCATTCAGAATGGCGCGCAGCATGTAAAGGCTAAAGCCTTTGGCTTGTTCCATCTTGATTTGCGGCGGCATTGCCAGCTCTTCTTTGGCGGTGATCACATCCACCAGCACGGGGCCATCATGGGCGAACGCCTGTTCCAGCGCGCCGTTTAAGTCGGACGCTTTCTCTACGCGTATGCCTTTAATGCCGCAGGCCTGGGCGATGGCGGCAAAATCAGGATTCTCCAGTTCAGTGCCATCGGTCAGGTAGCCGCCAGCCTTCATCTCCATCGCGACAAAGCCCAGCACGCTATTGTTAAAAATCACCAGTTTTACCGGCAAATTCAGCTGCGCAACGGTGATGAAGTCGCCCATCAACATGCTAAATCCTCCATCACCGCACAGCGCAACCACCTGCCGATCGCGATTGATAGCCTGTGCGCCCAGGGCTTGCGGCATAGCGTTGGCCATTGAACCATGATTGAACGAGCCGAGCAGGCGGCGTTTCCCGTTCATTTTCAGATAGCGGGCCGCCCACACGGTTGGCGTACCGACATCACAGGTGAAAATCGCATCGTCACTGGCGTAATGGCTGATTTGCTGAGCAAGATATTGTGGGTGAATCGCCTGCCTGTCATTGGGTTGGGCGAGAGCATCAAGATCCTTGCGTGCATCAACGTAATGTTCGAGTGCGTTGTCGAGGTGTTGACGATCACTTTTTTTCGTCAGCTGCGGCAATAAAGCCTGCAACGTGGTTTTCACATCACCAGTATACGCCTGTTCAACGTGACAATGGGCGCCGAGACTGCCGGGATTAATATCGATCTGAATTATTTTGGCTTTTTCAGGATAAAAAGCGCGATAGGGGAATTGCGTGCCGAGCAGCACCAGCGTGTCGGCATTCATCATCGCGTGAAACCCCGATGAAAAGCCAATCAGACCGGTCATACCCACATCGTAAGGGTTAGCATATTCGATGTGCTCCTTACCGCGCAGCGCATGAACGATCGGCGCTTTCAGCGTAGCAGCCAGCTCAACCACTTCCTTGTGAGCGCCCGCAACACCGCTGCCGCACAGCAATGTAATATTGCTGGCTTCATTCAACGTTTGCGCCAGCTGTGCTAACGCAGCGGGCTGCGGCTGAATTTGCGGCGGCTGGGGTGGATACCAGTTTGCGCTAGCCGTTTCCGGTGCCAGCTTCAGCGCTACATTACCCGGAATGACGATTACTGACACGCCACGATTAAGGATCGCTTTACGCATGGCAATGCCAAGCACCTGCGGCAACTGTTCGGGATTAGACACCAGCTCGCAATAATGGCTGCACTCGCGGAATAACTCCTCGGGGTGGGTTTCCTGAAAATAGCCGCTGCCAATTTCGCTGGAAGGGATATGTGCGGCAATCGCGAGTACCGGAACATGGTTACGATGACAATCAAATAAACCATTAATTAAATGCAAATTGCCGGGACCGCATGAGCCCGCGCACACGGCCAGCTCACCTGTCACATGCGCCTCCGCGCCAGCGGCAAAAGCGGCGACTTCTTCATGGCGGGTTGGCATCCATTTAATGGTGCCCATACGATTTAAGCTGTCGCTCAGGCCGTTAAGAGAGTCGCCGGTGACGCCCCAGATGCGTTTGACACCAGCGTTCTCAGGCGTTTTTGCGATCAGCGCTGCAACGGTTCTTTTCATCGTATTCTCCTTTTGGTGGTTGGCCATCCTGGCGATGGCTAACCAAAAGCGCAAAAAGAGAAGCTTAGACGAGGTTGTCAGAACGCAGCTGTGAAAAAATGCGCTGCGTTTTGTCAGGAGAATTTAAGCGGAGAACAGGGCGATAAGAACCGGTGCCAGTAGGCTCATGATAAAACCATGGACAATGGCGGCGGGAACAATCTCTGTTCCACCGGCGCGTTGCAGCACGGGCAAAGTGAAATCCATTGAGGTAGCGCCGCACAATCCTAACGCGCTGGAACGGTGACGCGTAATCAGCACCGGGATAAGCATAATGGCGGTAAGTTCGCGCAGCAGGTCATTAAAGAAAGCGGCGCTGCCGATGACCGGACCAAACGCCTCCGTCATTAAAATACCGGACAGTGAATACCAGCCGAAGCCGCTGGCCAGTGCTAAACCGGTTTTTATGGGTAAGCCGAGCAGCAGTGCGGCAATGATGCCGCCGGTTAAGGCGCTCACCAACACCACGCAGGCGACCATCATGCCACGACGATTAAGAATAATCTGGCGCAGCGTCATGCCGCTGCCGCGAAGCTGGATACCCACTAAAAACAGCAGAAAAATTAGCGCATATTCACTGGCTGCCGAGGCGTGATGCAAAAAGGCCCATTGCGTCAGGCCGAGTAAAAATCCTACCACCACAACGCCGCAAAGTTTGAGTGATTCCAGCGCCATATGCAGACGTGATGGCAATTTTTCTTGTTTGTGTGTGTATTGCCACGGCAGGCGCTTCTCCAGCCACAGCAGCGCCAGCAGGTTGCATAGCATGATGCAAAGTGCGGCAACCAGAGCGGTGTAGAAAACAGTGAGCAGATTACTGCTGAGGTTATCAAGGAACGCCAGGCTAATGCCCATAAAGAACAGAATGACGTAAACCATCGCGCTCAGTAAGCGATTAACCAAATGGAGAACGGCGGTTTTATGCAGAGGAAGAAGCCAGCCAACGACCAGCGGAACCAGAATAATCAGAAGCCCGGAATACATATTTAAGCCATCCATGCGAAAAGTGACAACACGCTAGCGAAAAAGCGGGAAAGAGTAAACCAACGGTTTAAGCGGCTTGACCGGTTTACGTTCGCCAACCATGCTTCGGTTAACAAGAGGATGAGCCACGCTATGGTTCTGGAACATATCGACATTCGCGGTTTTCGCGGCATTAACCAGCTTTCTTTGCCATTAACGCATACTAATCTGTTAATCGGCGAAAACGCCTGGGGTAAATCCAGCTTGCTGGATGCGCTGACACTGTTACTGTCGCCGCAAACGGAAGATTATCAGTTTAGCGCCAGTGATTTTCACTTCACGCCGGGCGACGTCAATGACCAACGGCGACACTTGCAGATTGTGTTCCACTTTCGTGATGCGGGTAGCGATCATGATGAACATTTTTCGCCATTTTGGCAGCGGGATGAGCAAGGCCAGCGCTGGCTGCGTTACAGCATTCGCGCCAGGCTGCGTGAGGAGAACGTCCATACCTCGCGGCGTTTTATCGATCGGCAGGGCAATGTGTTAGCTGAAGTCAGCACAGAGATTGCCATTCGTCATTTGCTGCGTATGCATCCGGTATTGCGGCTGCGCGATGCGCGTTTCAGTCGTCGTGCTCGTCATAGCGAGAACCATAACGATGGGCAGGCAACCACACTGGATCAGCTGACGCTGGAAATCGACACGCTTACGCGAGACCTGGTAACGCAGCCGCAAAAGCTCAGCGATGATGTGCTGCGTCAGGGATTGCAGACCATGCAGCAACTGATGGAGCACTATTTTCTGGTGCAACAACCGAGCGATGCCCGCCAGGCGAAACGCGTTGATCCGCAAGCGCGCGAAGGCAGGCAGAGCTGGCGCTCGCTGGATAAGCTTAATCAGTTTATCTCTGAAACCGATTCGCGCAGTCGCCAGCTGATTTTGCTGCGAATGTTTACGCTCCTGGTGCAGGCTCGTGGGAGCGAACCGCTGGCTGAGGATGCCCGGCCGCTGCTGCTGATAGAAGATCCCGAAACGCGGCTTCATCCTATTATGCTGTCGGTGGCGTGGAATTTACTGGAATTACTGCCGCTGCAAAAAATCGCCACCACTAATTCGGCTGAACTTCTGTCGCAGGTGCCGGTAGAAAATGTCTGTCGGCTAGTACGTGAACCGGCGCGGGTTGCCGCGTGGCGAATTGGTCCGGAAGGGTTGAGCGCAGAAGACAGGCGTCGGATTGGTTTTCATATACGCGTGAATCGACCCTCCGCGCTGTTTGCCCGCTGCTGGCTGTTAGTAGAAGGTGAAACCGAAGTGTGGATTATCAATGAGCTGGCGTAACAATGTGGGTATCACTTTGCCGCTGAAGGCGTAAAAGTGATTGAGTTTGCGCAGTCGGGATTAAAACCGTTGCTTAAATTTGCCCGCCGCATGGGTATTGACTGGCATGTATTAACGGATGGCGATGAGGCGGGAGATAAGTATGCTGCGACCACGCGCAGCCAGCTGTGTGCGCAGGATAAAGAGCAAAATCACCTTACCCAGCTTCCGGCGCTGGATATGGAGCACTTCCTTTATAAGCACGGCTTCGAGGATGTTTATCATCAAATGGCGCACCTGCCGTTAAACGCGCCCATGAGCGCCAGGCGTATTATTAGCCATGCCATTCATCATGCATCGAAACCCGAACTGGCGATTGCCGTGGCGATGGCAGCGGCGGAACGCGGGCCGGAAGCCATTCCCACGCTGATGCGTCAGATGTTTTCACGTGTACATTGGCTGGCTCACGGTAACGCCGATTAAAAAATGCCAGCGGCATTGGCTGGCATTTTTTTGGAAGAGTTCAGAATGGGGATAAACGTCAGGCGACTGCCTGCGCTTCAACTGGCACGATAAGGCTGGCATGATTGCCTTTCGGACCCTGGTGGACGTCGAACTGAACTTGTTGGCCGGCTTTTAGCGTTCTGTAACCATCCATCTTAATCGTAGAGTAGTGCGCGAAGATGTCTTCGCCGCCCCCGATTGGACAGATAAAGCCGAAGCCTTTGGCGTTATTGAACCATTTAACTGTACCCGTCTCCATGCTTTTACTTCCCTCGCAAGACATTCTATTAAGTAGGTGAGGTCATTGAAGCTGTGAGTCGAGATCGATTAAATCTCAATCAGCTTGTGTTAGTAGAATGTAGAGAAACAGTCACTGGCGTCAAGCAAAGCGCCGAGCTACACAGGGAGAAAATCATTAAAATTTGAGGTGGTTAACGCTATTGCAAATTTTGTGATACAGGTCGCGTACGGGGTTTTCTGGATAAAATTTCATCGTCGGTGGGGTGCTTGACAGGCGTGTTAAACTCTAAAGATGAACGGTAACAGGTTTATATTTGATAGGCGGAATCTCAACGGATCATTATGGCAAACACAAACGACTGGCTTAATTTTGAACATCTGGCCGAAGACAAAGTACGCGAAGGGTTAAAGCCGCCTTCAATGTATAAAGTTATTCTGAACAATGATGATTATACACCTATGGAATTTGTTATTGACGTTCTGCAAAAGTTCTTTTCTTATGATATTGAACGTGCAACGCAGCTGATGTTGAAAGTTCACTACCACGGTAAAGCGATATGTGGTGTATTTACTGCTGAAGTCGCCGAAACCAAAGCGGCCCAGGTGAACAATTATGCGCGGGAAAATCATCATCCGTTGCTGTGTACGCTGGAAAAAGCCTGATCCTGTCTCCATATAGGTAGACAGATCGTCAGAGCGATAATTGGGGGAGGTGCCAAATGCTCAATCAAGAACTGGAACTCAGTTTAAACATGGCTTTCGCCAGAGCGCGTGAGCACCGTCATGAGTTTATGACCGTCGAGCATCTGTTGCTGGCGTTACTCAGTAACCCGTCGGCCAGAGAGGCACTGGAAGCCTGTACAGTAGATATTATGGCTCTAAGGCAGGAACTCGAAGCCTTTATCGAGCAAACCACACCGGTGCTGCCCGCCAGCGAAGAAGAGCGTGATACGCAACCTACGCTCAGCTTCCAGCGTGTGCTGCAGCGTGCGGTTTTCCATGTCCAGTCATCGGGCCGTAGCGAAGTCTCCGGGGCCAATGTACTGGTCGCCATCTTCAGCGAGCAGGAATCGCAAGCGGCTTACCTGCTGCGCAAACACGAAGTGAGCCGTCTTGATGTGGTGAACTTCATTTCTCACGGTACGCGTAAAGACGAACCCGGTCAGGCGCCGAACGCAGAAAATCCAGTCAACGAAGAGCAAGCAGGCGGGGAGGATCGTATGGAAAACTTCACCACCAACCTTAATCAGCTTGCTCGCGTCGGCGGAATCGATCCGTTGATTGGTCGCGACAAAGAGCTGGAGCGTACTATTCAGGTGCTGTGTCGCCGCCGTAAAAATAACCCGCTGCTGGTGGGTGAGTCGGGCGTGGGTAAAACCGCCATTGCCGAAGGGCTGGCCTGGCGTATCGTGCAGGGCGACGTTCCGGAAGTGATGAAAGAGTGCACAATTTACTCACTGGACATTGGTTCGTTGCTGGCGGGTACCAAATATCGCGGTGACTTTGAGAAACGCTTTAAAGCCCTGCTGAAGCAGCTCGAACAGGACAATAACAGCATTCTGTTCATTGACGAGATCCACACCATCATCGGTGCGGGTGCAGCGTCTGGCGGACAAGTGGATGCCGCTAACCTGATTAAGCCGCTGCTCTCCAGCGGCAAGATCCGCGTTATGGGTTCGACTACGTATCAGGAATTCAGCAATATCTTCGAAAAAGATCGCGCTTTAGCGCGTCGCTTCCAGAAGATCGACATCACTGAACCGTCAATGGACGAAACCGTGCAGATCCTGAATGGTCTGAAACCAAAATACGAAGCGCATCACGATGTGCGTTACACCGCGAAAGCGGTGCGTGCGGCGGTGGAGCTGGCGGTGAAATACATTAACGATCGTCATCTGCCGGATAAAGCGATTGATGTTATCGATGAAGCGGGCGCGCGCGCACGCTTGATGCCGGTCAGCAAGCGTAAGAAAACCGTTAATGTGGCTGACATTGAAACGGTTGTCGCACGCATCGCGCGTATCCCAGAAAAAAGCGTTTCAGCAAGCGATCGCGATACGTTGAAAAATCTGGGTGACCGCCTGAAAATGCTGGTGTTTGGTCAGGATAATGCCATTGAGGCATTGACCGAAGCGATCAAAATGAGCCGTGCAGGCCTGGGCCAGGATCGGAAACCGGTAGGGTCATTCCTGTTTGCGGGACCAACCGGCGTCGGTAAAACCGAAGTGACGGTACAGCTGGCGAAAGCGTTGGGCATTGAACTGCTGCGTTTTGATATGTCCGAATACATGGAGCGCCATACCGTCAGCCGTTTGATTGGTGCGCCTCCGGGTTACGTGGGTTTTGATCAGGGCGGCTTGTTAACGGATGCGGTAATTAAACATCCGCATGCCGTTGTGTTGTTAGATGAGATTGAGAAAGCGCACCCGGACGTCTTTAACCTGCTGTTGCAGGTGATGGACAACGGTATGCTAACTGACAACAACGGCCGTAAAGCGGACTTCCGCAACGTGGTGCTGGTCATGACCACCAATGCCGGGGTGCGTGAAACGGAACGTAAATCTATCGGCCTGATCCAGCAGGATAACACCACCGATGCGATGGAAGAGATCAAAAAGATCTTTACGCCAGAGTTCCGTAACCGCCTTGACAACATTATCTGGTTCCGTCATTTGTCTACCGACGTCATCCATCAGGTAGTGGATAAGTTCATTGTTGAGTTGCAGGCGCAGCTGGATGCGAAAGGAGTATCGCTGGAAGTGAGCGATGAAGCACGCGACTGGCTGGCTGAGAAAGGCTATGATAAAGCGATGGGTGCTCGTCCGATGGCGCGCACTGTGCAGGAAAGCCTCAAGAAACCGTTGGCTAACGAATTGCTGTTTGGTTCACTGGTGGAGGGAGGATCGGTATCCGTTGGGCTGGATAAAGAAAAAGGCCAGTTAACCTACCATTTCCTGAGCGCGGAAAAGCGTAAAACGGAAGGCACCGTGCATTAATTATCGATGTCAGAAATGAAAAAGGCCGGATGCGAATCCGGCCTTTTTTTGCTGTCAGATATTATCTACAGCAAGCTAAGAGCAGCTTAGCGACTACGGAAGACAATGCGGCCTTTGCTCAGGTCGTACGGGGTTAGCTCGACAGTCACTTTGTCGCCCGTCAGGATGCGGATATAGTTTTTGCGCATTTTACCGGAGATATGAGCGGTAACCACGTGTCCGTTCTCAAGTTCTACGCGGAACATGGTGTTAGGTAACGTATCCAGTACGGTACCTTGCATTTCAATATTGTCTTCTTTGGCCATCGAATCCTCTGGGTGTACTACCTTTCACTTGAACCGGCAAGATAATGCCCAATTCAACGATTTATGTAAAGAACCGTCGACGGTTTTGCCAACGCTTCGCCGTGCTTCGCGTTATAACGCGAGCATCTCGGTTAAATTCGGGTGTTTTATGTGACGTCTGCGGGGGAGTAGCGGGCTAAGAATCTGTATCAACCGGTTACACGCGCACGATTGAAACAGTTCCGAGAGTGCGTTGAGATTCCCAGCCTGGCAATTCCGGCTTACAACTACAAAGCGCGGACGACATACCAAACTCGATTATTATATCACTTTTAACGCTTTATGTGTGCAAAACATCTGTGCGGACTTAAAAAAGGGTTTGCGTACGCCAGCAGCCTTCACTGACCGGTTGCCATGCAAGGCTTTGCACATACTGCAAATAATCGACGCGGGGAATTTCCTGAGCGCCGAGCGATGCGGTATGCGGATTCAGGACCTGGCAATCAACTAAGCGACCCTGATGATTAACGAAATGCTGGCAAAACACCCAGAGCGCTGTTTTTGAAGCATTCTCCTGGCGACTAAACATCGATTCACCACAAAATATTTGCCCCAGCGCTAATCCATACATACCGCCGACTAATTTATGCGCGTTCCATACTTCAATCGAATGTGCATGGCCTAATTCATACAACCGCAACCAGGCGCGTTTAACTTCGAAGGTGATCCATGTTCCTTCTTCCCGCCCGCTGGCACAGCCTTCTAACACATCGGCAAACGCTTCGTTCATCGTAACGCGATAAGGCGACTGTTTATGGAAACGCTTCATGCTGCGGCTGAGATGAAAATATTCAGGCAGTAAAATCGCGCGCGGATCGGGAGACCACCACAAGATTGGATCGCCGGGAGAAAACCATGGAAAGATGCCGCGTTGATAAGCATTTAGCAAACGGGCAGGAGAGAGATCACCGCCCATTGCCAGCAGACCATTGGGTTCACGCAAAGCCATTTCAGGCGGCGGAAAATTCAGTGACTCCCGTGAAAGTTGTACCAGTCTCATTGCATCGTTCTACCTGCCAGCTATTCGCTAAAACTATAGCGCAAAGCGCTGCTGGTAACGCCAGTAACGTCCACCTTTTGAGATTAATTCGGCGTGATTTCCTTGCTCAATAATTTTACCGTTTTCCATGACGCAAATGCGGTCCATATGCTGCAAACCGCTGAGCCGATGGGTTACGATGATTAATGTTTTCCCCTGCGTCACTTGATTAAGTAACGTCAGGATCTGTTGCTCAGTCGTGGCGTCTAAACCTTCGGTAGGCTCATCCAGTAACCAGAGATCACCGTTATGCAGTAACGCGCGCGCAATGGCCAAACGGCGCAGTTCGCCGCCGGAAAGCGGACGTCCGCCTTCGCCAAGCCAGGCATTTAAGTCTTCATCTTGATCAAATAAGTGGCGCAGACCGACCTGAACAAGTACCGCTTTTAACGCCTCATCGTGAGCCGTTGGGCAGGCAAGCAATAAATTATCGCGCAAAGTCTGGCTGAATAAATGTACCCGCTGCGTCACCATGCTAATACGCTGGCGTAATTGCGCCTCATCCCAGTTTTGCAGCGGTAAATCATTGAGCGTGATAGTGCCGCTCTGGCTTTCCCAGCCGCGCGTCAGTAATGCTAACAGCGTAGATTTGCCACAGCCGGTTGGTCCCAGTAATGCAATATGCTCGCCGCGTTGCATATTTAATGAAAAATGACTGAGAACAGCATCAGGTCGATCGGGATAAGTGAAACTCAGATTTTCAATGCACACCTTCAGTGTATCCGCTGGTACGTTAGCGACTGCAGGAAAAGTAATTGCTGGCGATCGAACAATAATGTCATTCACACGTCGGGCTGCTGTTATAACCTGTGCTAGCGGCAAAAATGCGCCCGCTACTGGCGCTAACGCTTCGAAAGCGCCCAGTGCACAGAACACAACCAAAGCAATAAATGAACCTGGCAGCTGATTTTCACCGATCGCAGCAGCGCTAATCCAGAGCAGAAGCGTTAGCGTCATTCCACTAATGAGTAGCAGCAGGCTTTGGGCTAAAGCCTGTAAACGTTGCTGCTTACGCTGCGCCTGTTGCCAGCCACGCTCTTCATTATCAAGTTGTTTACGCCATGAATGTGCCGTGCCATACAAGGTTAACTCCGCCTGACCGCCCAGCCAGTGCATTAATTGCATGCGCCAGCGCATACGCCCACGTGCTATTGCCTGACCTGCCGGCGTGCCTAAGCGATAAAAAAGCGGGGGCATAATCAGCAGGGTAGCTAACATGGTGCCGCCAAGGAGAAAGGAGAGTTGCAGGTCAATCAGGCTAAGCCCCAGCGTAACCAGCACAATTACGACAAAAGCCCCAGTTAGTGGAGAAATAACGCGCAGATAAAGATGATCGAGCGTATCGACATCGCCAACAAAGCGGTTTAGTAAGTCGGCCTGACGAAAACCTGATAACTGTCCCGGCGACAAGGCAATTAAGCGGCTAAAGGTAAATACACGCAGATGTTGTAATACGCGGAAGGTGGCATCGTGGCTCACCAGGCGTTCGAAATAACGGGCCACGGTACGTGTAATCGCTGCACCACGCACACCTGCGGCGGGCAGCATATAGTTAAAGCTATACAGCCCAGCGAAACCTGCTACTGAAGAGGCGGCGAGAAACCAGCCGGAAAGCGTTAACAGGCCAATGCTGGCCAGCAATGTCACGATAGCCAGCAGGATGCCTAAGGCTAAACGATAAGGATGGCGGCTCCAGAGACGAAGGAAAGGGCGCAATGCAGACATTAGCTCACCTCCTGCTGGCGATGTTTCAGCAACTGCTTAAACTGGCCGGGCTGTTCGCTTAGCTGCTGCCAGTTTCCTTGCTGTATCAATTGTCCATTCTGCATCACCCAAATAACATCCCAGTCTTTAACATTATCAAGCTGATGGGTAATCATCAGGGTGGTTTGCTGCGTCGCGGCTTGATTTAGGGCCTGCATAACGTGCATCTCACTAAGCGCATCAAGACTGGCAGCGGGCTCATCCAGCAATAATAAACATGCCGGTTTATACAGCGCACGCGCTACGGCGATGCGTTGCGCCTGGCCTACTGATAGTCCGCTGCCGCCATCAGCGGGCATCGTATCCAGACCTTGTGGCAGGCGTGGCAGAAACTCATTTATGCCACACGCTTGCAAAACTTCTGCAAAGCGATTTGCTGCATAAGGTGTGCTCATTAAAATATTATCGCGAATCGTTGAAGCCGGAAGATGCGGATTCTGGCCAACCCAGGCCAGGTGTCTGTGCCAGTCGTCGCGCGCAAGATCACGCAACTCCACGCCATTAACAATCAGCGAACCCTGATAAGGTAAAAAACCCAGCAGCGCATTCATTAACGCGGTTTTGCCGGCACCACTTTGACCGATCAATGCCACGCGCTGACCGGCAGCAAGGCTAAAAGAAAGAGGACCACACAATGTTTTACCGTTCGGCGTACAAATCAGCAGGTCTTTTGCCTGCATTTCAATCGGGGCGTTTATGGCAAACGGCCGCTGTCCTTGCTGAGACGCGACATCTGGCACCTCTTGCATAAAGCGCTCAAGGGCATCTGCTGCGCCAACGGCCTGCGCTTTCGCATGATAAAAAGTGCCGAGATCGCGCAGGGGCTGAAAGAATTCGGGTGCCAGGATTAAGGCTAAAAAACCGGCAAACAGCGTTACGCCTTTACCGTAATCGCCCAGGTGCAGTTCCCCTAAATAAGAAAAGCCAAAATAGACGGCGACCACCGCGATAGCTAACGACGCGAAGAACTCCAGCACAGCGGAAGAGAGAAAGGCCAGACGCAAAACTTCCATCGTGCGCTGGCGAAAATCGGTGGTTGAGTTTGCTATCGCCGTTTTTTCCGCTTCACCACGGTGAAACAGGCGCAGCGTTTCACGGCCACGAAGACGATCGAGGAAATCGCCGCTCAGCCGTGCAAGAGTGATAAAATTGCGGCGATTAGCATCGGCGGCTCCCATACCCACTAACGCCATAAATAAAGGAATTAATGGCGCCGTTACAAACAGAATTAAACCAGCGGCCCAGTTTAAGGGGAATAACGTGAGCAAGATGCAAAAAGGGATCAACACTGCCAGCGTCATCTGAGGCAGGTAGCGCGCGTAGTAATCCTGCATCTCTTCAATTTGTTCCAGCAACAGCGTGGCCCAACTGCCAGCAGGTTTCCCCTGAATCCAGGCAGGCCCCAGTTCCGCCAGTCGATCTAATACCTGCTTTCTGAGAGCCTGGCGAATGGCCTGACCGGCATGAAAGCCGGCCTGCTCCCGTGCGTAATTGAAAGCCGCACGCAGCACAAAGCACAACAGTAACAGCAAAAAGTAAGAGAACAGTGTATCGCGGGGTTGTTGCTCGATGATCAAGGCCTGCAGCAAAGAAGCGAGCAACCAGGCCTGCATGATGATTAGCAGTGCGCTGGCAAGTCCCAGCAATGTGGTCAGACGCAACCATCGTTCAGCGTGCCTGCGTTGCTGACGAAGCCAGCGGGTAAGATGCTGTTGTCGCGATTTATTCATGCGAGACCGTAAATATGCCAGTGAGGAATGCAAAACAGGGAAGGCACTGTTTCTCCAGGCGCATGAATCTAGCATGATGGCAACAAAAAAGGCGACTGAAAAACAGCCGCCTCTTTTGATTACGATCAGAGAATTAACAACTTAGCGATCGTTTTTAACTAACCCATCCAGATAGCGTTCTGCATCCAGGGCAGCCATACAACCGGTTCCCGCCGAGGTAATGGCCTGACGGTAAATATGGTCCATAACATCGCCTGCAGCAAACACGCCTGGGATACTGGTCTGTGTCGCATTCCCCTGTAATCCAGACTGCACTTTGATGTAGCCATTTTCTAAATCGAGCTGATTAGCAAAAATCGCTGTATTCGGACTATGACCAATTGCAACAAACAGGCCAGCAACTTCCAGCGCCTCTGTTTCCTGAGTGTCAAGCGTGGAGCGTAACGTCAAGCCGGTGACGCCCATTTGATCGCCAACCACTTCTTCAAGCGTGCGATTGGTGTGTAAGACGATATTACCGCTGCGCACTTTTTCCATCAGCCGATCGATCAGGATCTTCTCAGCGCGAAAGCTGTCGCGGCGGTGGATCAAATGTACTTCTGCAGCGATGTTTGCCAGATAAAGCGCTTCTTCTACAGCCGTGTTGCCGCCGCCAATGACTGCGACTTTTTGATTACGATAAAAGAACCCATCGCAGGTGGCGCAGGCTGAAACGCCTTTACCTTTAAAGGCTTCTTCAGAGGGCAAACCCAGGTAGCGTGCAGAGGCACCTGTGGCGATAATCAACGCGTCGGCGGTATATTCGCCGCTGTCGCCGGTTAAACGAAACGGTCGGCTCTGCAAATCAACGCTGTGAATATGGTCAAAAATGATCTCGGTATTAAATTTCTCCGCATGTTCGTGCATGCGTTCCATCAAGGATGGGCCTGTCAGATCGTGTGGGTCACCCGGCCAGTTCTCCACTTCTGTGGTTGTGGTCAGCTGTCCGCCTTTTTCCAGCCCGGTAATTAACACCGGATTCAGGTTGGCGCGTGCAGCATAAACCGCTGCGGTATAACCTGCTGGACCAGAGCCCAGAATGAGTAACTTACTGTGTTTTGCCGTACTCATGCGTTCCTCAGTTTCATTCGGCTGACATAGCCTGCGATTGTAGGGAATAACGTGTTGCAATGACAAGGCTTGCGCGATTTTGTTAACGATAGCTGCAAACGGCGTAGACGATGAAGCCGGTTTTCGCTCCCCCTGTGCGCCACAATGGGGCAAAAATCGGTTTTTTGTGGTGCAGCTGCTCAAAAATATTCATTTAAAAACAGTTACCCAGACGACTGTCTGGCATCTTGTACTGGATTTGGACATTTTACTTTGACAATCGCCTGCGCATTTGCGAAAACAGTGTCAGAAGCGAAGGGCGTTAGTCGAAACAAAATAGGGCGTTATGTCTTGTTTTGCGCGCAACGTCGAATAAATGCAGCCTGACATTGGTAATGACGCATGATGTGGACAGACAGCATGCGTCATGCGGATGAGTGCGTTAGCACAGGCTCTGATACTTCACTTCAAAATGCCCCGAACAATGAGCGTTTTTCAGGGTGTGGCAGGTAAAGGGAAGGAATGAAGAGAGACAATAATAATGGTAGACAATAAGAAACGCCCCGGGAAAGATCTCGATCGAATCGACAGAAATATTCTGAATGAACTGCAGAAAGACGGTCGTATTTCAAACGTAGAACTTTCCAAACGCGTAGGGCTATCGCCTACGCCATGCCTTGAGCGCGTGCGCCGCCTTGAACGTCAGGGTTTTATACTGGGCTACACCGCACAATTAAACCCGCATTATCTGGATGCATCATTGCTGGTATTCGTTGAGATTACTCTGAATCGTGGCGCCCCAGACGTCTTTGAGCAATTTAACGCCGCTGTGCAAAAACTTGAGGAAACTCAAGAGTGTCACCTTGTTTCCGGTGATTTTGACTATCTGTTGAAAACACGTGTACCTGATATGTCTGCCTATCGCAAACTGTTGGGCGAAACCTTGTTGCGTCTGCCAGGCGTTAACGACACGCGTACTTATGTAGTGATGGAAGAGGTCAAACAGAGCAATCGCCTGGTGATCAAAACTCGCTGATGCGGAGCAGGTGCAAAACCTGTGGGATTTCGATACACTCCTGTGAATTCATACAGGATCAGCGTCGGGGTTGCCCGGCGCTGTTGCTTCATACTTTACAGGCACCTGGAGAGTCCTCTTGAGCCAGGAATACACAGAAGATAAAGACGTTTCGTTACAATCGCTGAGCAGTGGACGTCGTCTACTGGAAGCGTTGCTCATCCTGGTGGCGCTTTTTGCCATCTATTTGATGGTTTCTTTGGTCAGCTTTAACCCTTCCGATCCGAGCTGGTCGCAAACGGCCTGGCACGAACCTATCCACAATATTGGCGGGAGCGTTGGCGCCTGGCTTGCGGATACCTTGCTTTTCATTTTTGGCGTTATGGCTTATGCCATTCCTCCGGTCATTCTTGGATTGTGTTGGATCGCTTTTCGCCAGCGTGATAAGCAGGATTATTTCGATTATTTTGCTGTTGGCTTACGTTTAATCGGCGTGCTGGCGCTGGTAGTCACTACGTGCGGCATGGCGGCACTGAACGCGGATGACATCTGGTATTTCGCGTCTGGTGGCGTAATTGGTAGCCTGGTTAGTAACGCCATTGCGCCATGGTTTAGTCCAGCGGGCGGTACGCTAGCGTTGCTGTGCGTCTGGGCGGCGGGTGTTACGCTGTATACCGGCTGGTCATGGCTGACGATTGCCGAAAGAATTGGCGGCGTAGTCATGGGCATACTGACTTTTGCCAGCAATCGATCACGTCATGATGAACGATGGCAGGAAGAAGATGAGGCGGACTATGACGAAGACGCTGCATCTGCGCCTGCATCCAGTTTGTATGCTATCCCACAGGATGACGATGATGTGCTGTTGGCTGCACCACATAGCGCACCTGCCAGCGAGGTTAACAACCCGCAGGATCCGTTATTAGCGAAAGCGGCGGCGGCAACCAGTGCTGCTGTGACCGCCACAGTAGAAGCCGCAGAGGTTAAATTAGCACCGGTACAACCTGCAGCGCCTGTTTCAGCGGCGTCGCCGGCTTCGCCTGCTGCGCCATCTGAAACAGTCCAGGCGGCTCCCCTTAAACCTGCTTCCTCGCAAGCACCAGACAGTTCGCCGCCACTTTATCGCTTTGAAGTGCCTGAAGAAAAACCAGTTTCAGCGCCGCAGTTTTCTGCTTTTACAGATGATGAACCTAAAATGGGCAACTGGCGTGAGACATCCTCCTCATTGCCAGAAGTGCCTTCCGCGATAGCCGCCGCCGTTGTCAGCACTGCCGCTGCGTCTGCCGCGTCGCGTGCGTCTGCACTGGCACCGACGTTTGATCCTGCTCCTGAAATCAATCACAACCCGCAGGTTAAGCAAGGGATCGGGCCATCTTTACCACGTCCCAATCCGGTGAAACTGCCGACGCGTCGTGAGTTAGCATCTTATGGCATTAAATTGCCTTCACAGCGTATGGCGGAAGAGAAGGCTAAAGCGGAAAGGTCCAGTGCTACTCAGTCAACCATGGCCGCGGAAGAAAATGCCACCTGGACGCCAGATGACGAGGAAGCATTACAACAGGCTAAACTGCGTGAAGCTTTTCAGTCTGAACAACAGCAGCGCTATGGGGAAAACTGGCAGCAGGAAGAAGAGGATGAAGACGCTCTGCAGCAGGCTTCGCTCGCTCGTCAATTTGCAGAGCAACAGCAGCAACGCTATGTTCCAGAGCAAGAGCAAGAGCAAGAGCAAGAGCAAGAGCAAGAGCAAGAGCAAGAGCAAGAGCAAGCCACAGCGCCAGCGTTTAATCTGGATACCTCTTCCGCCTTCGATTTTTCACCAATGAAAGATCTGGTCGATGACGGCCCAACTGAGCCGCTGTTTACTATCGCTGCGATGCCTGAACCGGAAGAACCTGCGGTATCACATGAACCGTGGCAGCAAAAGGCGGAAGTCGCTGCACCTCAAACGCCAGCACCGGTTCCACCACCGGAAGCGCATTCTCCTTTTGCAGCATCCGTCCCTACACAAGCGGCTGAAGAAGCGAAACCTTCGCTGCATGACAGTCTGATTCATCCTTTCCTGATGCGTCACGAACAGCCGCTAGAGAAACCATCCACACCGTTGCCTACGCTTGGCCTGTTGACGGCTCCGCCAGAAGAGGAAGAGCCGGTAGACATGTTCGCGCTGGAGCAAACCGCACGCCTGGTTGAGTCACGCCTGGGAGATTATCGCGTGAAAGCCGAAGTGGTCGGCATTTCGCCGGGGCCAGTCATTACGCGTTTCGAGCTGGACCTGGCGCCTGGCGTGAAAGCTGCGCGTATCTCTAATCTTTCGCGGGATTTGGCGCGCTCGCTTTCGGCCGTTGCGGTTCGCGTGGTAGAAGTTATTCCCGGCAAACCCTATGTCGGGCTGGAGCTGCCAAATAAACACCGGCAAACCGTTTATCTGCGTGAAGTGCTGGATTGTCCTAAGTTCCGCGACAATCCCTCTCCGCTGGCGGTGGTGTTAGGGAAAGATATTGCCGGACAACCTGTGGTAGCTGACTTAGCCAAAATGCCACATCTGCTGGTTGCGGGTACGACCGGTTCTGGTAAGTCTGTGGGCGTTAACACCATGATTATCAGCATGCTGTATAAAGCAACGCCGGAAGAGGTGCGCTTTATTATGATCGACCCGAAAATGCTGGAGCTATCTGTCTATGAAGGCATTCCACACCTGTTAACCGAAGTGGTTACCGACATGAAAGACGCCGCCAATGCGCTGCGCTGGAGTGTGGGTGAGATGGAGCGTCGCTATAAACTGATGTCTGCTCTGGGCGTGCGTAATCTGGCTGGCTACAACGAAAAAGTTGAACAGGCCGAAGCGATGGGCCGCCCGATCCCCGATCCGTTCTGGAAGCCGGGTGACAGCATGGATATGACGCCGCCGGTATTAGAAAAGCTCCCTTATATTGTGGTGCTGGTGGATGAATTTGCCGACCTGATGATGGCGGTGGGTAAAAAAGTGGAAGAGTTGATTGCTCGCCTGGCGCAAAAAGCTCGTGCTGCTGGTATCCACCTGGTGTTAGCGACGCAGCGCCCATCGGTTGATGTGATCACCGGTTTAATTAAGGCCAACATTCCAACCCGTATCGCCTTTACTGTATCGAGCAAGATTGATTCACGTACTATTCTCGATCAGGGCGGAGCCGAATCCTTACTGGGCATGGGGGATATGCTTTATATGCCGCCGAACTCATCAATGCCTGTGCGTGTTCACGGGGCATTTGTTCGCGACCAGGAAGTGCATGCGGTGGTGCAGGACTGGAAAGCGCGTGGTCGTCCGCAATATATTGAGAGCATTACCGCTGGCGAAGAAAGCGAAGGCGGTGCAGGCGGAATGGACAGTGATGAAGAGCTCGATCCCCTGTTCGATCAGGCAGTAGCGTTTGTGGTCGATAAACGGCGGGCATCAATTTCTGGGGTACAGCGTCAGTTCCGTATTGGTTATAACCGTGCGGCGCGCATCATTGAGCAGATGGAGGCGCAAAGCATCGTCTCTCCTCCGGCACATAACGGGAACCGTGAGGTGTTGGCTCCGCCACCACATGAAATGTAACGTGATCAAGACAAGCGTTGAAACTTAAATCAATGAGCCAGTTTATACTGGCTCATTGTTTATCAGCCGATCATCCCCATATTTGACTATGATTTCGGTTTTTTCTCCTGTTTAAATGGCAGGACGGCGTTCAGTCTTAAAGACGCTATTAATGGGAAACGAAGAGATAAGGAATTGAAGCAAATGAAACTACGTGTAATGGCTTTTGGCCTGTTGGCCACTTTCGCTTCTGCCAGCGTGTTGGCTGATGCTTCAAGTGATTTGCAGCAACGTCTTAATAAAGTCAGCAGCTTTCACGCCAGCTTCACCCAGAAGGTAACAGACGGCACTGGCGCAAACGTACAGGATGGTGAAGGTGAATTGTGGGTGAAGCGCCCCAGTCTATTTAACTGGCACATGACGGCACCGGATGAAAGCGTCATCATTTCTGATGGTAAGTCGCTGTGGTTTTACAATCCTTTTGTCGAGCAAGCGACAGTGAGTTTACTGAAGAATGCGACCAGCAATACGCCGTTTATGCTTATTGCGCGTAATCAGTCCAGCGACTGGCTGCAATATAATATTAAACAGAAGGGCGATAACTTCGAGCTGACACCGAAAAACAGTGACGGCAATCTGAAGCAATTCACCCTTTCGGTGACGCCGGACGGGACTATCAACCAGTTCAGCGCGATTGAGCAAGATGGCCAGCGCAGCAGCTATCAGCTGAAAAGCCAGAAAAATGGCGCAATCAGTCCAGATAAATTTACGTTCACACCGCCTAAAGGCGTAACGGTGGACGATCAACGTTGATGAGGTTGTAGTGAGTAATAACCTGTCTCTGGATTTTTCCACCGAAGATTTCAAACCCCTGGCCGCGCGTATGCGGCCAGAAACGTTGAAACAGTATATCGGTCAGCAACATCTGTTGGCACCGGGCAAGCCCTTGCCGCGCGCTATCGAAGCCGGGCATCTGCATTCAATGATTCTTTGGGGGCCGCCGGGAACAGGTAAAACTACGCTGGCAGAAATTATCGCCCATTACGGTAAGGCTGATGTTGAGCGTATCTCTGCTGTGACGTCTGGCGTTAAAGAGATCCGTGAAGCGATTGAACGCGCCCGCCAAAGTAAACAGGTGGGACGTCGTACCATTCTGTTTGTGGATGAGGTGCATCGATTCAATAAAAGTCAGCAGGACGCCTTCTTACCGCACATTGAAGATGGAACCATCACTTTTATCGGTGCCACTACCGAGAATCCCTCTTTTGAGCTGAACTCCGCGCTGTTATCACGCGCCCGCGTTTATCTGCTTAAATCATTATCCAGCCAGGATATTGAGCAGGTCCTGCTGCAGGCTATGCAGGATAAAGAACACGGTTATGGTAACAGCGACATTGTATTACCCGATAACACTCGGCGGATGATTGCTGAGCTGGTAAACGGTGATGCGCGTCGTGCCTTAAATACGCTGGAAATGATGGCGGACATGGCAGAAGCTAATAGCGCCGGTCAGCGGGAATTAACGCCACAGTTACTCAATGAAGTGTCAGGTGAACGTTCGGCTCGTTTCGATAATAAAGGCGATCGCTTTTACGATTTGATTTCAGCGTTGCATAAGTCGGTCCGGGGTTCGGCACCGGATGCGGCTCTTTACTGGTATGCGCGCATTATTACTGCGGGTGGAGATCCACTTTATGTCGCACGGCGACTGCTGGCCATTGCCTCTGAAGATGTGGGAAATGCCGATCCACGCGCTATGCAGGTTGCTATTGCCGCCTGGGATTGCTTTACGCGAGTCGGTCCAGCGGAGGGGGAACGCGCCATTGCACAGGCGATTGTTTATCTGGCATGCGCACCCAAAAGTAATGCGGTTTACACTGCATTTAAAGCCGCGATGCACGATGCACGTGATAATCCTGATTACGATGTTCCTGAACATTTACGTAATGCGCCGACAAAATTGATGAAAGAGATGGGCCTCGGCAGGGAATACCGTTATGCGCATGACGAGGTGCACGCTTACGCCGCAGGTGAGAACTATTTCCCCCCTGAAATGGCACAAACGCGCTATTACCATCCCACTCAGCGCGGGCTTGAAGGCAAAATTGGCGAAAAGCTAGCCTGGCTTGCTGAGCAGGATCAAAATAGCCCGACAAAACGCTACCGCTAAAACAGGCGTTGCGGTAATGTGGTCAAGGTTTTCAACGCGTTCCAGCGGGAACGCGTCCTTTCTTTTAAACAACTTTCAAATACACAGGATAAGCATGCTCGATCCCAATCTGCTGCGTAATGAGCCAGACGCAGTCGCAGAAAAACTGGCACGCCGAGGATTCAAACTGGATGTAGAAACGCTGCGCTCCTGTGAAGAGCGTCGTAAAGTGTTGCAGGTTGAAACGGAAAATCTGCAGGCTGAGCGTAATTCACGATCCAAATCCATCGGTCAGGCCAAATCCCGTGGGGAAGACATCGAGCCGCTGCGTCAGGAAGTGAATGCGCTGGGCGAACGCCTGAATGCTGCTAAAGCAGAACTGGACGAGCTGCAAAATAAAATTCGTGACTTTGCTTTAGCATTGCCTAACGTGCCAGCAGATGAAGTGCCGTTGGGCAAAGATGAAAACGATAATCAGGAAGTCAGCCGCTGGGGTGAACCACGCCAGTTTGATTTCCAGGTAAAAGATCATGTAGAGCTGGGAGAAGCCGCCAAAGGGCTGGATTTTGCTGCGGCGGTAAAACTGACCGGTTCACGTTTTGTCGTGATGCAGGGTCAGATTGCCCGTCTGCACCGCGCGCTTAGTCAGTTTATGATTGACCTGCACAGTGAGCAGCACGGTTACCTTGAAACCTATGTTCCGTATCTGGTCAATCATGCGACGTTATACGGTACAGGGCAGCTACCAAAATTTGGTGAGGATCTTTTCCACACTAAACCGCTGGCAGAAGAGTCAGACAGCAGTAACTACGCCTTGATCCCAACAGCCGAAGTGCCGCTGACCAATCTCGCTCGCGACGAAATCCTTGAAGAAGAAAGCCTGCCGATAAAGCTGGCCGCACATACACCATGTTTCCGTTCTGAAGCCGGTTCGTATGGACGTGACACCCGAGGTTTGATCCGTATGCATCAGTTCGACAAAGTTGAAATGGTGCAAATCGTGACGCCCGAAACCTCAATGGATGCGCTGGAGGAGCTGGTTGGTCACGCTGAAAAAGTCTTACAGCTATTGGATCTGCCGTATCGTAAGGTGCTGCTATGCACTGGCGATATGGGTTTTGGCTCAACCAAAACTTACGATTTAGAGGTTTGGTTACCTGCACAGAATACTTATCGCGAGATTTCATCCTGCTCCAATATGGGCGACTTTCAGGCGCGTCGTATGCAGGCGCGTTGTCGTAGTAAGCAAGACAAAAAGCCACGTCTGGTCCATACACTGAATGGTTCAGGGCTGGCAGTAGGCCGTACCTTAGTTGCGGTGCTGGAAAACTATCAGCAAGCTGATGGCCGCATTAGAGTGCCGGAAGTGTTACGTCCTTATATGAAGGGCATTGAGTTTATTGGTTAACAGACGTTTTAATTAAGCCCGACTCAGGTCGGGTTTTTTTATGGCTGAATGAAATTATTCAGGCAGTTAGAAGCACAAACCTATCACAAATAAACGTTATCGATATTTTGATGGGCTTATGGCTTAAAAATCTCTCTATTCATAGAGATAGGAAAAACGGATGCAGTGATCAGCTGCAGCCTAACTTACTGAAGATTAGTAAATTAAATTGTCGTGCAGCAAAAAATGCTGTGTTGATTTTTAGCCCGTTGACTTTAAAAAAAGCAGTGGCAAACTGCGCGCAATTTCCTTTCTTCCTTTCGGTTTTATCTACTATGTCTACCTGGTCACGCCCTGTGATGTTGCTGCTTTGCGGCTTGCTGTTAATGACGGTTTCAATTGCAGTACTTAACACGCTTGTCCCGCTGTGGTTAACGCATGATTTACTGGCGACCTGGCAAATAGGCATGGTCAGCTCCTCTTATTACACCGGCAATCTGATCGGCACTTTTTTGGCTGGCTGGCTGGCTGATAAAAAAACAGGGTTTTAATCGTAGCTATTATCTTGCGTCGCTGTTATTTGCGGCGGCAACGGTTTGCCTGGCATTATGTAATGGTTTTTGGGGCTGGACAGCGTTGCGTTTTATCGCTGGCGTGGGTTGTGCGTTGATATGGGTGGTTGTAGAAAGCGCTTTGCTGTGTAGCGGCACCGTTCGTAATCGCGGTCAGCTGCTGGCAGCTTATATGATTGTTTATTATCTCGGTACGGTTGCTGGCCAGCTGTTGGTAAGCAAGGTTACTACTGAAGTCGTAAGCGTTATTCCCTGGGTGACAACGCTGGTGATATGCGCTGTCTTACCACTGATTTATATGCGTGTGGCTTCTGAAAGTGAATCGACTGAAGCAGCACCGGGACGAATCTGGCCCATGCTGCGTCATCGCAGTTCACGTCTTGGTATTAATGGCTGCATCATTTCTGGCATTGTTTTAGGTTCGCTATATGGACTGATGCCGCTTTATCTGTCACATCAGGGTATGAGCGACGCCAATGTAGGCTACTGGATGGCTTTGCTGGTCAGTGCGGGGATTGTAGGGCAATGGCCGGTTGGGCGTCTTGCCGATCGCTTTGGGCGTATGCTGGTCCTGCGTGTGCAGGTATTTGTGGTGATTCTTGGCGCGTTAGCGATGCTATCCGGCGCTGCGATGGCACCCGCGCTTTTCATATTAGGACTGGCAGGCTTTACGCTGTATCCGGTAGCCATGTCCTGGGCATGCGAAACCGTTGCACATCATGAACTGGTGGGAATGAATCAGGCATTACTGATGAGCTATACGGTTGGCAGTCTTGTGGGCCCGAGTATGACTTCGATGCTGATGCAAAATTATTCTGACCGCTTATTATTTGTGATGATCGCAGTAGTCTCGCTGGTCTATTTAGTGATGCTGTTGCGCAAAGCCGATCAGCAGGCCACACCTGTGGCGCATGCCTGAAGTTAAATAGCCAGACATGTAAAGGAGAGCAAATGCTCTCCTTTTAAGACATACAGTTAATTAAGACATAACGCTAATTAGTACATAACGTTGTGACCGTAGCTGACCAGAACACTCTTTACCCGCTCCATGGTTTCTTTAGATGGCGGTTTCACGCCATCAAGCTTGTACTCCTCACCCATCGCAATCCATTTATGCTTACCCAGTTCGTGGTAGGGCAGCAGCTCGATTTTCTCAACATTATCCATGTCCCTGGTAAACTCGCCCAGGCGATGCGCTGATTCATCGTCATCAGAATAACCCGGAACAACGACAAAGCGTATCCATGTCCGCTTGCCTTTCTTCTGCAGATAGCGTGCAAAGTCCAGGGTACGGTGGTTTGAAACACCAACCAAAATCTGGTGAATATCATCATTCATCTGCTTGAGGTCGAGCATGACCAGATCGGTTACGTCGAGTAGCTCATCAACTACGGGATCATAACGACGGACAAAACCATTGGTGTCCAGGCAAGTATGAATACCCTCGGCCTGACAAGCACGAAACCAGTCGCGAACAAATTCTGCCTGTAAAATCGCTTCGCCACCTGATGCGGTTACGCCGCCGCCGGAAGCATTCATAAAGTGGCGATACGACAGAACGTCCGCCATCAAGGCTTCTACCGTAATTTCTTTACCGCCATGCGTGTCCCAGGTATCGCGATTATGGCAATAAAGGCAGCGCATCAGGCAGCCCTGGAAAAAAGTGATGAAACGGATGCCGGGACCATCAACAGTACCGCAGGATTCAAATGAGTGGATGCGACCGATGACTGACATTGCGATGTATTCTCCAGATAAGCCTGTCGTAGCAGGCTGCACAATCTGTGTTGTGCTCAGAATATAAAAATCAATTTTGGTTGGCGCCTGCCACAGAAAACAACCAAAGCCGATTTTTAGATAAAAGGCTCCTTTAAGGAGCCTTTTTATTATCGTAACGCCTGGCCTTTAAAGCGATTGTGTGAAAGTCCGTGTAATTACATCCTGCTGCTGTTCTTTTGTCAGTGAGTTAAAACGAACGGCATAACCTGAAACCCGGATGGTCAACTGTGGGTATTTTTCCGGATGTTCCATGGCATCTAACAGCATTTCACGGTTCATGACATTCACATTCAGATGCTGACCGCCTTCACTATTCGCTTCGTGGTGGAAATAACCATCCATCAAGCCTGCCAGGTTAGCCTTACGTACATTATCGTCTTTACCTAACGCATTCGGCACAATTGAGAAAGTATAAGAAATACCGTCTTTCGCGTAAGCAAACGGCAGTTTTGCAACTGAAGTCAGGGAAGCAACAGCACCTTTCTGGTCGCGACCATGCATCGGGTTAGCACCCGGTCCAAAAGGAGCGCCTGTACGACGACCATCTGGGGTGTTACCAGTTTTTTTGCCGTAAACCACGTTTGAAGTGATGGTCAGCACTGACTGGGTTGGTACAGCATCACGATAAGTCGCTAATTTCTGAATTTTCTTCATGAAGCGCTCGACTAAATCGCAGGCCAAATCATCAACGCGCGAGTCATTATTACCAAACTGCGGATATTCACCCTCGATATCAAAGTCAACCGCCAGGCCATCTTCATCGCGAATCGGTTTTACCCTGGCATATTTAATTGCAGATAATGAATCTGCTGCTACTGACAAACCAGCGATGCCGCAAGCCATGGTGCGATAAACGTCGCGGTCATGAAGCGCCATTAAGGAGGCTTCATAGCTGTATTTGTCATGCATGTAGTGGATAATATTTAGCGCCGTCACATATTGTTTCGCTAACCAATCCATAAACTGGTCGAGGCGTTCCATTACGGTATCGAACTTCAACACATCATCGGTAATTTTATCGCCTTGCGGGCCAACCTGCATTTTCAGCTTTTCGTCGACACCGCCATTGATGGCGTACAGCAGCGTTTTTGCCAGATTGGCGCGTGCGCCAAAGAACTGCATTTGCTTGCCGACAATCATTGGGCTTACGCAGCATGCTATTGCATAGTCATCATTGTCGAAATCAGGTCGCATCAAATCATCATTTTCGTACTGCAGAGATGACGTATCGATGGAGACTTTCGCCGCGTATTTTTTGAAGTTGACCGGAAGTTTCTCCGACCACAAAATAGTCATGTTCGGTTCTGGCGAAGGACCCATGGTGTAAAGCGTGTTCAGGAAACGGAAGGTACTTTTACTTACCAGCGTACGTCCATCCATACCCATGCCAGCCAGAGATTCAGTTGCCCAGATTGGGTCGCCTGAGAAAAGCTCATCATATTCCGGCGTACGCAAGAAGCGCACCATACGTAGCTTCATGACTAAATGGTCGATTAGCTCCTGCGCTTGCTCTTCATTTAGTTTGCCTGCTTTTAGGTCGCGTTCGATATAGACGTCAAGGAAGGTGGACACGCGTCCAAATGACATCGCTGCGCCGTTTTGCGATTTTACAGCAGCCAGATAACCGTAATAAGTCCATTGAACGGCTTCGATTGCATTGGTCGCCGGGCCAGAAATGTCGTGCCCATATTTAGCCGCCATCTCTTTAATTTGGCCTAAAGCACGATGCTGATCTGCAATTTCTTCACGTAAACGGATGGTCGCTTCCAGGTTAACGCCGTTCTCAAGGTCACTTTGTAGAGAAGCAAACTGCGAGAATTTATCTGCCATCAGAAAATCAATGCCATATAGCGCTACGCGGCGGTAATCACCAATAATACGCCCGCGACCATATGCGTCGGGCAAACCGGTCAGGACGCCTGATTTGCGGCAACGCATAATATCTGGCGTATACACGTCAAACACGCCCTGGTTGTGGGTCTTACGGTATTCAGTGAAGACTTTTTTTAGCGTGGGATCGAGTTCGCGACCATAAACTTTACACGAACCTTCGACCATTTTGATGCCGCCAAAGGGAATAATGGCGCGTTTTAATGGAGCTTCGGTCTGCAGACCCACTATTTTTTCCAGCGACTTATTAATATAGCCAGCTTCGTGTGAAGTAATGGTCGAGGCAAGATCAGTGTCGAAATCTACCGGCGCATGGGTGCGATTTTCAATTTTGATACCTTCCAGCACGCTTTCCCATAATTTTGTGGTCGCGTCTGTTGCGCCAGCCAGGAAAGATTCGTCACCTTCATAAGGCGTATAGTTTTTTTGAATAAAATCGCGCACATTGACGCTGTGTTGCCATTCGCCAGTAGCGAACCCTTCCCAGGCTGAAGCCAGTTTTGCATTAAGTTCGGTCATCATATACCTGCCTTATCGAAGAAGACTTTTACATTCAAGCGCAAAGAAGCGTCTGCGCTGTCCGGATACGTTTAATGCGCTGCGTCATCGCTACGTAAGTAGATAACCCAGTAAGTCAACCCAACCAGCAGACCACCACCGATAATGTTGCCAAGGGTGACCGGAATCAGGTTGTCGAAAATAAAGTTATTGACGGAAAGTGCCTGAAATTCTGATGCGCTTGCACCGGCTGCCTGCCAAAAGGCTGGGCTGGCAAAATCGCGGATAACAATAGCGAAAGGAATCAGGAACATATTGGCAATGCTGTGTTCGAAGCCGCTGGCAACAAACATTGCAACTGGCAGAATCATTACCACTAATTTATCGGTGAGTGTTCGGCCAGAGTAACTCATCCAGACTGCCAGGCAGACCATCAAATTAGCAAGCGTGCCGAGGCAAACAGCTTCAATAAAGGTGTGGTGCATTTTATGGTCGGCTGTTTGCAGAACATTTAAACCCCATGCGCTATTTGCGGTCATGTGTTCGCCAGAAAACCACATCAATGCAACGAAAAACAGGGCACCAGCCAGGTTACCGAAATAAACGTTGGCCCAGTTACGCGCCAGTTGCCCCCAGCTTATGCGTCCACTCGCTTTGGCGACGACAATTAATACCGTTGAGGTAAACAGGTCCGCGCCGCAAACGACAACAAGCATTAAACCGAGTGAAAAGCAGATACCGCCTGTTAATTTTGCTATTCCAGCAGGCATAGCAGCACTGCCTGTGGTTGCAGTGATATAAAAAACAAAAGCAATTGAAATAAAAACGCCAGCAGTGATGGCCAAAAAGAATGTAGTAAAGGGATGTTTAGTCGCTTTATAAACGCCGGCATCTTCAGCCACTTTTGCCATCGCAGCTGGTAATAACAGATTGAAAGGATTATCAGCTTTCACGCTAATCATCTCCGAAATTTGTCTGTAAAAATACTAACAAAGGTACAGGGAAGGGGATTTGATATGGATCATGTTTGCCGGATTGGTGATAAAAACTAGCTTAAAAAATAAGCTTATTTGTTTTTAACTTGTTGAATTTCATTGTTTAAATTTATTTTAAAAAATAAAATATTTTTTTTATCGTGGCTGACTGGATTTTCCCAGCCTGAAGTCGGGTTTTAAAGAAAAATAATATGTTAAACGTATTAGAGCATTTGCCGGTGCGTTTTTAATGGTTCAATTTCTTAGCGTTATTAAAAAATGGCACTAAATAATTTTAGTGCCATTGATGCTTATTCTGTTTTGATTTTCACCCATTTAAAATGGTGGGTTTTATTTATTATTCCAGTAGATGCGCTTGGCATTTTGCAGCTTTTCATAGGCTGCAAGTAATGACTGATGCGCAGCGAAAGTTTTCAAATCGCTATCAACAGGTTGCAGTCCGTTAAATGGCGCTTCACCGCAGATCGCTGCGGAGGCTGCTTCAACTGTTTTAGCGCCATACATACGGACAAAAGCGTGATGATATTGAAGCGGATCGCGTTCATCTTCCATTGCCAGCAGCAAAAGAGTTTGTAGGCAACGATAGTAGTTAGCGCGTTCTGGGGTGAAAATTGAGCTGTTAAACTCCATTGTCCACTCAGTCCAAATCAGCGCCTGATCTAAATCACCACCCGCTAACGCTAGCATCGCTTTCAGTTCTCCGATACGCAGCGTATACCAACCGTTGTCTTTCCCGGTTGCCAGGCCTAATAACTCACGTACGCGAGTGAAATCATCAAAGCCTTCCTCATCCAGTTGGGCGATCAAATCCAGATACTCTTCTGGATTCCAGTTGCTTTCGGGTAATGCCAGTAACGTTTCACGAATACCGGCTCCCATGCTGTTGTTTGCCAGTAACAAATCGTCTGCCGGATAAATATCAGACATGCCGGGTACAATAATACGGCAAGCGTAAACGCCCAGATGTTCATAATCCGCGATATAAACTTCTTGATCTTCAGCGCGGAAAATAGCCATTAATGTATTGAATTCTTGTTCCGTGGAGCCGCTAAACGTCCAGTCAACGAAAGGATAATCGGCCGTTTCCTTAAACAGATCCCATGAGATTAAGCCACTGGAATCAATAAAGTGTGTTTCCAGATTGGCATGTTCAGCGACTTCTTCATCATCAAATGTCGGCGGCGTAAAGACATCCAAATCTTTCAGGCTGCGGCCCTGAAGTAATTCTGTGACTGTACGCTCCAGCGCAACACCAAAATCTGGATGAGCGCCGAAAGAGGCGAAACAAGTGCCATTTTCGCGATTGAACAGCACGACACAGATAACCGGATATTTGCCGCCCAGCGATGCATCGTAGGCGAAAATAGGGAAACCTTCGTCTTCGAGACGAGCAATAGCCTCAATGACGTCCGGATAACGCTGCATAACATTTTTCGGGATTTCAGGCAGGCTGATTGCTTCGGCAATAATACGGTTTTTGATATAGCGCTCAAACACTTCCGATAAACCCTGGACTCGTGCTTCGTTCGCGGTATTACCTGCAGACATGCCATTAGAAACATAAAGGTTGCCGATAATGTTCATCGGAATATAAACCGTTTCCAGGTCTGACTGGCGGGTAAAAGGTAAGGCACAGATGCCGCGGTCGCTGTTACCTGACTGCAAATCAACCAGTTCCGCTGCTGTTAACGCATTCTCTGGATCGTAAAAAGCGTGAAGGCGACTATCAAGAATGCCTTCAGGAAGCGCATTATTGGCAGGCAAGGGGAACCATTTTTCATTGGGATAATGAACAAAGTCGCCATTAGCAATGGAATTTCCTAGCCAGAAATCAGCGAAAAAATAGTTGGTGGAGAGGCGTTCAAAGTATTCACCTAAAGCAGAGGCCAAAGCCGCCTTCTTGCTGGCGCCTTTGCCGTTGGTAAAACAAAGTGGGCAATCACGGTCACGAATATGCACAGACCAGACATGTGGAACGGGATTCAGCCAGGAGGCTTCTTCAATATTAAAGCCAAGGTCCTGCAGTTTAAGCTGGAAGCGTGTGATTGAATCTTCCAGTGCGGCGTCTTTGCCTGGGATAAAAGTTTGCGTCATAGTGCCGCTCTCTCTGTTATAGGTGTGCGTAAAGCGCGCAATGATACGGACTTTACTGCTTGTTCGCTATTAAGGCGTCACAAATTTCTGCTGGCTATTTTTCACACTTTTAGTTGTTAACCCAGCCCATAAAATCATTTCACACGAGCAGCCTCACAATATTTCGCTGCATTGTGCATACGCAACATAACCTTCCACGAGGCAAATTCAGAAAATGTGACCGCTCTCCGATTTATGATTGCAGCAGCCAGTAGGCAGTGATAAAACCGATAGATTATTCATAACCGTTCGATATGACAGTGGTGAGGGGAAATGACACAAGTTTATAATTTTAGCTCCGGCCCAGCGATGCTGCCGGTAGAAGTGCTCCGTCGTGCAGAACAAGAACTGACAAACTGGCACGGCCTGGGTACCTCTGTAATGGAGATCAGCCACCGTAGTAAAGAGTTCATACAGGTAGCAGAAGAGGCCGGGCAGGACTTGCGTGATCTGCTGAAAATACCGCCCAACTACAAAGTTTTATTCTGCCATGGCGGCGCGCGCGCTCAGTTCGCTGCAGTTCCTGGTAATCTGTTAGGCAACGCATCAGGCGCTGATTATATTGATGGCGGCTATTGGGCTCATAGTGCAATTAAAGAAGCAGAAAAGTACTGTTCCCCACGTACGCTGGATGTAAAAACCACGCTTGATGGTAAGCGCGCCATTCTGCCAATGAGCGAATGGGATCTCAGTGACGATGCTGCTTATGTGCATTTTTGCCCAAATGAAACGATTGATGGAATCGCCATTGATGAGCAACCCGACTTTGGGAATAAAGTCGTAGTCGCAGATCTTTCTTCTACTATTCTTTCAGGTCCCATTGATGTTAATCGTTATGGTGTGATTTATGCCGGTGCGCAAAAGAATGTCGGACCTGCAGGCTTAACCCTGGTGATTGTGCGTGAGGATTTATTAGGCAAGGCGCATCCCTACGTGCCGTCAGTCCTTGATTACAAAGTCCTGGCAGAAAACGATTCGATGTTTAACACGCCGCCAACCTTTGCCTGGTATCTCTCTGGATTGGTATTTAAATGGTTAAAAGAGAAGGGCGGCGTAAGCGAGATGGATAAAATCAATCAAGCTAAGGCTGACTTACTTTATGGTGTAATTGATAAAAGTGGCTTTTACCGTAATGACGTTGCGGTCAATAATCGCTCACGCATGAATGTTCCATTCCAGTTGGCGGATGCTTCTCTGGACAAACTCTTCCTGGAAGAATCATTTAAGGCTGGCTTACATGCGCTGAAGGGGCATCGGGTGGTAGGCGGTATGCGTGCTTCTATCTACAATGCAATGCCGTTAGAGGGCGTAAAAGCGCTAACAGATTTCATGTCTGATTTCGAGCGTCGCCACGGTTAATTAATAATGACCTGCCAATTTTCGTATTGGCATCGACCCCGTCGGCAGGCGGGGTTTTTCGTCTTTTTTGAGGATTTAGTTTCACATGCAGGACTCCCTGACTCTACAACCGATTGCTCGTGTTAATGGCACTGTTAACTTACCCGGTTCTAAAAGCGTGTCAAACCGAGCTTTGCTACTGGCCGCACTGGCGAAAGGTACTACCCGGCTGACTAATTTGCTCGACAGTGACGATGTGAAGCATATGCTCAATGCGCTAAAAGCGCTGGGTGTGAATTATACGCTTTCCGACGATCGTACCGTGTGCGAGGTAACGGGAAATGCAGGACCACTGCTGTCATCTGCGCCGTTAGAATTATTTTTGGGTAACGCGGGTACAGCGATGCGTCCGCTGGCAGCTGCGCTGTGTTTAGGTCAGCAAAACGTTGTGTTGACTGGTGAGCCTCGCATGAAAGAGCGTCCAATTGGTCATCTGGTGGATGCCTTACGCCAGGGCGGAGCAAAGATCGATTACCTTGAGAACGCTGATTATCCGCCGCTTCATCTGCATGGCGGTTTCGTGGGGGGCGAGGTCAGTGTTGATGGCAGTGTATCCAGCCAGTTTTTAACCGCCTTGCTCATGACGGCACCTTTAGCTGAGCAAGATACACACATTACGATTAAAGGCGACCTGGTTTCAAAACCCTACATTGATATTACTTTGCATTTGATGCGCTGCTTTGGGGTAGAAGTTAACAACCAACGTTATCAGCGCTTCATTATTAAAGGGCAACAGCAGTATCAGTCACCGGGCGACTATTTGGTTGAAGGTGATGCTTCTTCTGCCTCTTATTTCCTGGCCGCTGCAGCGATTAAAGGCGGCACGGTTCGCGTTACTGGTATTGGTCGAAACAGCGTGCAAGGCGATATTCGTTTTGCAGATGTGCTAGAAAAAATGGGCGCGACCGTTGAATGGGGCGATGATTATATAGCCTGTACCGCTGGCAAACTGCAGGCCATTGATATGGATATGAACCATATTCCTGATGCAGCTATGACCATTGCAACGACAGCGTTGTTTGCAGAAGGCACAACGCAATTAAATAATATTTACAACTGGCGTGTAAAAGAAACTGATCGTCTGGCCGCGATGGCAATCGAATTACGTAAAGTTGGCGCTGAAGTTGAAGAAGGCCATGACTACATTCGTATTACGCCACCCGCTTCTTTAATTCACGCTGAGATTGGCACCTATAACGATCACCGCATGGCAATGTGTTTTTCATTGGTAGCGCTATCTGGCACGCCAGTAACTATCCTGGATCCGGGCTGTACGGCTAAAACATTCCCTGACTATTTCGAGCAGTTGGCTAAAATTAGCCAGAAAGCGTAAGGTTATCTATCCGGCGCTTCAGGCGTCGGATTTCTCGCTTTAACTGACCGCTCCTCCTTAGAAGTCCTCTGATTTGTCTCTAATTTTTAAGCCTGTCTATGCTAAAGAGTAACGAACCTGGCTCAGGCCGCGTATAATGCTTGCCATTATTAAGGCTTGATGGCCAATAAACGCGCAGCAACAGGAGAGAATGATGACGGCGACAGCCCCGGTTATAACTATCGATGGGCCGAGTGGTGCGGGAAAAGGCACCCTGTGCAAAGCGATGGCTGAATCCTTACAATGGCATTTGTTGGACTCAGGCGCGATCTATCGCGTGCTGGCATTGGCTGCGTTACATCATCAGGTTGATATTGAATCTGAAGAAGCGCTTGTACCGATTGCAGCGCATCTCGATGTGCGCTTTGTATCACAAAATGGTGATATGCAGGTTATCCTTGAAGGTGAAGAGGTAACGGGTGAAATTCGCACCCAGGAAGTAAGTAATACCGCTTCGCGGGTTGCGGCCTTTCCACGTGTACGCGAAGCGCTGTTACGACGCCAGCGCGGTTTTCGGGAAAACCCGGGGCTAATTGCGGACGGGCGCGACATGGGAACTGTGGTTTTTCCTGACGCACCGGTAAAAATATTTTTGGATGCCAGCCCGGAAGAGCGTGCACACCGCCGTATGCTACAGTTGCAGGAAAAGGGCTTTAGTGTTAACTTTGATCGCCTTTTAGCCGAGATAAAAGAACGCGATGACCGCGATCGTAACCGCGCAATCGCGCCTTTAGTTCCCGCTGAAGACGCGCTGGTTCTGGACTCGACACAGATGTCTATCGAACAGGTTATCGACAAAGCGCTGCGCTATGCCCGAGAAAAACTGGGCATTTAATATTTTGGTATGACAGAATTTATTAACCCTGTACCACGGACCCGGTGCTGGGCATGTGAAACAACCCCATCCGACATGAAGTCAGATGGACGTTAAATTGAAGAATCCTGAAGATTATCAATATGACTGAATCTTTTGCTCAACTATTTGAAGAATCCCTTAAAGAAATCGAAACCCGCCCGGGTTCCATCGTTCGTGGCGTTGTTGTCTCTATCGACAAAGACGTTGTTCTGGTTGATGCGGGCCTGAAATCTGAATCTGCAATTCCTGCAGAGCAGTTCAAGAACGCAGCCGGCGAGCTGGAAATCCAGGTTGGCGACGAAGTTGACGTTGCGCTGGATGCAGTAGAAGACGGCTTCGGTGAAACCCTGCTGTCCCGTGAGAAAGCTAAGCGTCACGAAGCCTGGATCACGCTGGAAAAAGCTTACGAAGAAGCAGAAACTGTTACCGGTGTTATCAACGGCAAAGTCAAGGGCGGCTTCACTGTTGAGCTGAACGGTATTCGTGCGTTCCTGCCAGGTTCACTGGTTGACGTACGTCCAGTTCGCGACACTCTGCACCTTGAAGGTAAAGAGCTTGAATTCAAAGTAATCAAGCTTGATCAGAAGCGTAACAACGTTGTGGTTTCACGTCGTGCCGTTATCGAATCTGAGAACAGCGCTGAGCGCGATCAGCTGCTGGAAAACCTGCAAGAAGGCATGGAAGTTAAAGGTATCGTTAAGAACCTCACTGACTACGGCGCATTCGTTGATCTGGGTGGTGTTGACGGCCTGCTGCATATCACTGATATGGCATGGAAGCGCGTTAAGCATCCAAGCGAAATCGTGAATGTGGGCGACGAAATCACTGTTAAAGTGCTGAAATTCGACCGCGAGCGTACGCGTGTATCTCTGGGCCTGAAACAACTGGGCGAAGATCCATGGGTTGCTATCGCTAAGCGTTATCCGGAAGGCACTAAGCTGACCGGTCGCGTTACCAACCTGACTGATTACGGCTGCTTCGTTGAAATCGAAGAAGGCGTTGAAGGTCTGGTACACGTTTCTGAAATGGACTGGACCAACAAAAACATCCATCCGTCTAAAGTTGTTAACGTAGGCGATGTGGTTGAAGTTATGGTTCTGGACATCGACGAAGAGCGTCGTCGTATCTCCCTGGGTCTGAAGCAGTGTAAATCTAACCCATGGCAGCAGTTCGCTGAGACCCACAACAAAGGCGATCGCGTTGAAGGTAAAATCAAGTCAATCACTGACTTCGGTATCTTCATCGGCCTGGACGGCGGCATCGACGGTCTGGTTCACCTGTCTGACATCTCCTGGAACGCGACTGGCGAAGAAGCCGTTCGTGAGTACAAAAAAGGCGACGAAATCGCTGCCGTTGTACTGCAGGTTGATGCAGAGCGCGAGCGTATCTCACTGGGTGTTAAACAACTCGCAGAAGATCCGTTCAACAACTACATCACTTTGAATAAGAAAGGTGCAATCGTCACCGGTAAAGTGACTGCAGTTGATGCTAAAGGTGCTACAGTTGAATTAGCAGACGGCGTTGAAGGCTACCTGCGCGCTTCTGAAGCTTCGCTGGATCGCGTTGAAGACGCAACTCTGGTTCTGAATGTTGGCGATGATGTTGAAGCTAAATTCACCGGCGTTGACCGTAAAAACCGCGTTGTTAGCCTGTCTGTTCGTGCGAAAGACCAGGCTGACGAGAAAGAAGCCATCAATACTGTTAACACCAAACAGGAAGAAGGCAATTTCTCTAGCGCTATGGCTGAAGCGTTCAAAGCGGCGAAAGGCGAGTAATTTCCCTAACGCACCGGGCAGGAAACTGCCCGGTTTCGGTAAAAAGCTGTCATACATTCCAATAGGGATTAACCGGAGGTTACATGACCAAGTCAGAACTGATTGAAAGACTGGCGGGCCAGCATACTCATATACCGGCGAAAGTCGTTGAGGGTGCGGTAAAAGAAATGCTTGAGCACATGGCCACAACACTGGCACAGGGCGAGCGCATTGAAATCCGGGGATTCGGCAGCTTTTCATTGCACTACCGCGCACCGCGTACAGGCCGTAACCCGAAAACGGGTGACAAAGTGGATCTGGAAGGTAAATACGTTCCTCACTTTAAGCCAGGCAAAGAATTACGCGACCGTGCAAATATCTACGGCTAAGCCAATACCGAATCGCATAAACGACATCTCCGGATGTCGTTTTTTTTGCTTAAATTTGCAATGTGAACCACTTTCCAAATTAATGTTATGTGAAATGCAAAAAGCGCGTCTTTCTGGGTAACAGATTCTATAGAAGCACATCGGGCCTGTTCATTACTCGCCACATTGTCAGAATGAAAATATCTCTTAAACGGAATTTATCATGCTGACATGGACTGTATTGGCTCGAATGGCGATCATCGCCAGTTTACCGTTAATGGTGCTACCGCAGCTGCCAACCCCGGCAATATTGTTAATCCTGGCCTGTACTGGCTTTGTTTTCCTACAGTTCACCTTTCAACCGATAAGAATGGTCGGCGTCGCTATTTTATTAATGGTGTGGATGCTTAATAGCGCTCAGCATATTAAAACTGATATCGAAGGGTTAGCGGCCAAACCGGGGAATTTCACTGTACGCATTGATGAAGTTCGCCAGAAAAATAAACAAATTAAGGTCAGGCTGTTAAGAGAGGGAACTCGCTATACTTTCCCACCTCGTTTTGCCTGGATTTCTTTTAATAATGCGACAAACGAATACTGTCCCGGCCAGCGCTGGAATATGCAACTGCGGCTAAGGCCAGTGCATGCACGGCTAAATGAAGGTGAGTTTGATTCGCAGCGATTTGCATTGGCGAATCACACGCCGTTGCAAGGCCGGATAGTGAAGCAAACTGCCAGTTCAACCACTTGCAGCTGGCGATGGCGATTCATTCAGCATCATGAGGTGCAGTTAAGGTTACTTCCGCAACAGGCTACGCTTAAAGCACTCGCATTTGGTATCCGTGATGATTTAAGTAAAACCACTCGTCAGTTGCTACGCGATACGGGAACCGCGCATCTGATGGCTATTTCAGGCATGCATATAGCGCTGGCAGCTGGATTAGGCTGGCTACTTGCGCGTGGCACACAGTTTCTTTTACCGGCGCGTTTTATTGGCTATTTATATCCACTGCTCGCCAGCTGGATTCTGGCGGCTATCTATACCTGGTTATCAGGCAGCCATGCGCCTGCGCAGCGTGCCTTGTTAGCTTTAACGCTGTGGATAGCGACACGTATTACAGCTATTCAATTAAGCAGCTGGCAAGTATGGACATTATGCATTGGTTCATTATTAGCGATTGATCCCATAACCGTACTTTCCGATAGCTTCTGGCTTTCTACCTCTGCGGTCGGCATGTTACTGATTTGGTATCACTGGTTTCCTTTACCGGCACGCTTTAAGCAACAACCCTGGCTACTCCTGCAATTACTGAGACTCGTGCATTTACAAATTGGCATGATGATTTTAATGGCACCGCTCCAGGTCAGCCTGTTCAATGGGATTAGCTTAACGGCATTGCTCGCCAATTTAATTGCTGTACCTGTCGTCTCGTTTATGACCGTTCCCTTAATATTAATCGCCATGATGCTGCCTGTTGCCTCAGGCTCTGCCATATTCTGGTGGCTAGCTGACTTAACGCTACGTGGACTTATCGACGCCCTGACAATGTTGCCCAGTGGGTGGTGGCCGCTGTATCACGCCGAATTTTTTGCTGTCATCATCTGGGGTGGGCTGTTTATCTGGCGTACCCAGATTTTCTATTGTGTACCGCTTAGTTGCTGCAGTCTTGCTATTGCGCTGCTCTTTAGCCGTCAGGAAAAAGCGCAGCAAGGCTGGCGAATAGATATGTTAGATGTAGGGCATGGTTTAAGCGTCGTGATTAGCCAGGGCAAAGAGGCCGTTTTATATGATACTGGCCCGCGCTGGCAAACAGATGATGCCGGCAGGCGCGTCGTTGTTCCCTGGCTTGAGCGCAAGCAGTTGCAGTTACAGCAAATCATCCTCAGCCATAGACACCTTGATCACAGCGGTGGGCTTGAATCCATAAAGCAGCGCTGGCCACAAATTAAGGTAAGAAGCGCGCTAAATAATGCTGATCACTTACCCTGTGCACGAGGAGCCCAATGGCAATGGCGGCAACTGCATTTTAAAGTTCTGTGGCCATTAAGTGCTTCCGCACCAGGCGATAATAATGACTCCTGTGTGCTCAGCGTAGACGATGGAAAAGTTCGACTTTTACTCACTGGTGATATTGAAGCTATAGCGGAGCGCCAGTTAGTGAAGCTGGAAAAGCAGAATCTAAAAGCAGATGTCATACAGGTGCCGCATCACGGCAGCCGGACGTCATCAACTACGCTGTTACTTCGAAATATCAATGGGCACACAGCGATAGCTTCTCTGGCACGCTACAATGCATGGCGTATGCCAGCTAAATCGGTACTGGAAAATTACCGCAAAAATGGTTTTAACTGGTTCGACACCGGCCAGTCAGGCCAGATAAGTATCACCATCAACAACGGAAAAACGCAGGTTGCAGGGCTAAGAGAACAATTAATGCCCCGTTGGTATCATCAGTGGTTTGGCGTGAAACGCGAATCCAGGTAGAATGGCCGGCTATTTCCAACAACGTGAATAAATAATGCATCAAGATAAAGATCTCTCAACGTGGCAGACATTTCGTCGACTCTGGCCGATGATCACGCCTCACAAAGCGGGTTTATTTGTGGCTGCGATAGCCCTGATACTCAACGCCGCAGGCGACACCCTGATGCTCTCACTGTTGAAGCCTTTACTGGATGACGGCTTTGGTAAGGCAGATAAGTCAGTGATGCTGTGGATGCCACTTGCAGTCATCGGGCTGATGCTGGTGCGTGGGGTGACCAGCTATATCTCCAGTTACTGCATTTCATGGGTTTCGGGCAATGTAGTCATGGGTATGCGTCGCCGGTTATTCGGCCATATGATGGGCATGCCGGTCGCCTTCTTTGATCAGCAATCCACGGGCACACTGCTGTCACGTATTACTTACGATTCTGAGCAGGTTGCTTCGTCCTCATCAAGTGCGCTGGTTACAGTGGTCCGTGAAGGCGCGTCGATTATTGGCCTGTTTATCATGATGTTTTATTACAGCTGGCAGCTGTCATTAATCCTGATACTACTGGCACCCATCGTATCTTTAGCCATACGTACCGTGTCTAAGCGTTTTCGTAACATCAGTAAAACCATGCAAAACACCATGGGACAGGTTACAACCAGCGCCGAACAAATGCTTAAAGGGCATAAAGAAGTGTTGATCTTTGGCGGACAGGAAGTAGAGGCCGAGCGTTTTGCCAGGGTCAGCAATCGCATGCGCCAGCAAGGTATGAAACTGGTTTCTGCTTCATCGATTTCAGATCCTGTAATCCAGTTAATTGCCTCGCTTGCCTTAGCATTTGTGCTCTACGCGGCCAGTTTCCCAAGCGTGATGGATACGTTAACCGCCGGAACGATTACCGTGGTCTTCTCATCAATGATTGCATTGATGCGTCCGCTGAAATCGCTGACCAACGTCAACGCTCAGTTTCAGCGCGGCATGGCTGCTTGCCAAACGCTGTTTTCAATTCTCGACAGCGAACAAGAAATTGATAACGGTACACGTGAAACTACCCGTGCTAAAGGCGATATTGAATTCCGTGACGTCACCTTTACTTATCCGGGGCGCGATATACCTGCTTTACGTAACATCAATCTCTCAATCCCTGCGGGTAAAACAGTTGCGTTAGTGGGGCGTTCCGGTTCAGGTAAATCAACGCTGGCGAGCCTGCTGACCCGCTTCTATGACATCCAGCAGGGCGAGATTCTTTTGGACGAACATGATCTGCGTGAATACACGCTGTTCTCGCTGCGTAATCAGGTCGCATTGGTTTCTCAAAACGTGCATCTGTTTAATGACACCATTGCGAACAACATCGCTTATGCGCGTAGCGAACAATACAGCCGTGAAGAGATCGAAAAAGCCGCAACCATGGCCCATGCGATGGACTTCATCAACAAGATGGATAACGGCCTGGATACCGTTATTGGCGAGAACGGCGTACTGTTGTCAGGTGGACAGCGCCAGCGTATCGCCATTGCGCGAGCGCTGCTGCGTGACTGCCCAATCTTAATTCTGGATGAAGCTACTTCAGCGCTGGATACTGAATCAGAACGTGCTATACAGTCTGCGCTTGATGAATTACAGAAGAACCGCACCTCGCTAGTGATCGCGCATCGCCTTTCAACTATTGAAAAGGCTGATGAAATTGTCGTGGTTGAAGACGGACAGATTGTGGAACGCGGCACCCACTCAACGCTACTGGCGGAGAAAGGTGCGTATGCACAGCTTCACAAGATGCAGTTTGGTCAATGATTGAACGTATCTGGAGTGGGCAATCGCCGCTGTGGCTGCTGTTATGGCCGTTAAGCCTGCTGTATGGCGCAATTGCCGCGTTGATTCGTTACAGTTATCAGCGCGGCTGGCGTAAAAGTTGGCGCGCGCCCGTTCCGGTGGTGATTGTGGGCAATCTCACTGCGGGGGGAAACGGTAAAACGCCGGTTGTCATTTGGCTTGTACAGACATTGCAGCAGCGTGGGTTAAAAGTCGGCGTAGTGTCACGCGGATATAATGGTAAGGCCGACAGCTATCCGCTATTGGTTAATGAGAAAACCCCTGCTGAACAAGCTGGCGATGAACCGGTATTGATCGCTCAACGTACGGGGGCGCCAGTTGCAGTAGCGCCGAAACGGCGTTTAGCCGTTGAAGCGCTGCTTAAGCAGGGTGATATTGACCTCATTATCACCGATGATGGGTTGCAACATTACGCGCTGCAACGTGATAAAGAGATTGTCGTGGTAGATGGCATGCGCCGCTTCGGTAATGGATGGTGGTTGCCTGCCGGGCCGATGCGTGAGCGCGCGTCGCGCCTGAAAGATGTTGACGCCATTATCGTCAATGGCGGCACGGCGCAGGTGGGTGAAATGGCCATGCATTTACAGCCGGGCCTGGTGACTAATTTACTCACCGGGCAGAAAAAGCCCATACACCAGCTGGATAATGTTGTTGCAATGGCGGGCATCGGTCATCCGCCGCGTTTTTTCACGACGCTAAAGCAGCAGGGATTAACGCCGGTCGCCGAAATCGCTTTCGCCGATCACCACGCTTACAGCGAAGCTGAGTTAGCGCGTTTGCTGGTCACCGGTCAAAACTTGCTGATGACAGAAAAAGACGCAGTCAAATGCCGATCATTTGCGCGGCCAGACTGGTGGTATCTTCCGGTAGAGGCTGAATTACAGGGCGAAGGGGTTGAGCCTTTGCTAAATGATATAGAACAACTTTGCCGTACATACTCGCCTGACCTGCATCATTAATATCAGGCGTGTCGGATAAGGAAGAGAATGAACATGATGCATTCACTTTCGTTACAACACGCTCGAAACCTTCATCTTGCGGCACAGGGATTGTTGCGCACCCCCAGTCGTCGCGCTCGCTTTCAGGATATTGTTGATTGCGTTTCCCGCATGTCGCTGCTGCAAATTGACACCATTAACGTTGTTGCCCGAAGCCCTTATCTGGTGTTGTTCAGCCGTCTGGGTACGTATCCGCAGGCATGGCTGGACCAGGCGCTGACGCAGGGTAACTTATTTGAATACTGGGCGCATGAAGCCTGCTTTATTCCTCGCGAAGATTATAAATTGCTGCGACATCGCATGTTGTCGCCAGAACGGCTGGGCTGGAAATACAACGCAGCATGGGTGAAAGAACATCAGCAAGAGATTGCCGGGCTGCTTGCTCATATCCAGCAAAATGGTCCGGTCAGGGCGGCGGATTTTGTAAGTGACGGCAACCATAAACCCGGCTGGTGGGCATGGAAACCCCACAAGCGGCATCTGGAAAACCTGTTCAGTGCAGGCGAGTTGATGGTTGCAGAAAGGCGAAATTTCCAGCGCGTTTACGATTTGCGCTCGCGCGTAATGCCGGACTGGCAAGACGAACTGCATAGTATTAATGAAGCTGAAGCGATCAGATTAATGTTGCTGAACAGTGCGCGCAGCCTAGGGATTTTCCGTGCTAACTGGCTACCTGATTATTACCGTCTTAAGCGGGTGGCGCTTAAACCTTTTCTGATGCAAGCGCAGGCTGAGGGTCACATTGTACCGGTTAACGTTGAAGCACTCGGCGAGATGTGGCTACATCGCGATTATCTCCCGCTGCTTAATTCATCCGTTAGCGCCCGCCACAGCGCATTGCTGTCCCCTTTTGATCCCGTCGTTTGGGATCGCAAACGCGCGCTGGAACTGTTTGATTTTGATTACCGTATTGAGTGCTATACGCCAGAAGCGAAACGCAAATATGGCTATTTTGTACTACCCATTTTGCACAGAGGAAAAATTAAAGGCCGGCTGGATGCGCGTATGCTGCGCAAGTCCAGACAACTCATCATTAAAAATCTCTGGCTGGAAGAGGCGACACGCGTTACGCAATCCTTTGTCCAGGATGTTCAGCGGGCAATTAATCGGTTCGCAACCTGGCAAGAGGCAGAACAGGTTATTGTAGAGCAGGCTCCTCATGATTTACTCGATGCCTGGACGTCATCCTGGACCGTTCATTGCTAAAATTTGCCGCGGCTTACTCATCATTTCAACGCGTTTCCACACACCCGCAAAGCCTGCGCTATGGTATGCTTGATGCCTTAGCATTCGGTCCTTGATGGAGGATATATGGATCACCGTTTACTCGAAATCGTTGCCTGCCCGGTATGTAATGGCAAGCTGTATTACAACAATGCTCAACAAGAGCTGATCTGTAAACCGGATGCGCTGGCATTTCCGGTTCGTGATGGTATTCCTGTCCTGCTGGAAAATGAAGCCCGCACCTTATCAGTTGAAGAGATCCATCCATGAGTTTTATCGCCATCATTCCCGCGCGTTATGCCTCTACACGTTTACCCGGAAAACCGCTGGTCGATATTCACGGTAAACCAATGGTGGTACACGTGATGGAGCGTGCGCGTGAATCCGGCGCCAGCCGGGTGATTGTCGCCACCGATCATCCTGATGTGGCGCAGGCAGTTGAACTTGCTGGCGGTGAAGTGTGCATGACGCGTGCCGACCATCAATCCGGTACTGAACGTTTAGCGGAAGTTATCGAAAAGTATCAGTTTGCCGATCACGAAATCATCGTGAACGTTCAGGGCGATGAGCCGATGGTTCCCGCAGAAATTGTACGTCAGGTCGCAACCAATCTGGCCCAGGCCGAAGCGGGCATGGCCACGCTTGCGGTGCCCATTACGGATGCCGAAGAAGCGTTCAATCCGAACGCAGTCAAAGTGGTGATGGATGCGCAAGGCTATGCGCTCTATTTCTCACGCGCCACCATCCCATGGGATCGGGAACGTTACGCGGCATCTCGCGAGCAAACTGGCGACAGTCTCCTGCGTCATATCGGTATTTATGCCTACCGTGCCGGTTTTATTCGACGCTATATTGCCTGGGCGCCATGCCCGCTTGAGCAAATCGAATTGCTTGAGCAGCTTCGTGTGCTGTGGTACGGCGAAAAGATCCACGTAGCTGTGGCGCAAACCATTCCCAGTGTGGGCGTAGATACGCCAGAAGATTTGGCGCGCGTGCGTTTAGCCATGCAAGCCTGACGTTCCTGCAGCGCGCGCCAGTAACTGCAGGCTTGCTCTGGCGAGTATTACCGGTGGGATCGTATCGCCCCGAGCGCACAGCGCAAAGTTTGTCAGTCGGGGTGTTGACCCTATTCGCCAACGGGTTATTTCCCTGGCTCGGTTGAGGGTAAATCATCAGACTTTAGCCGCTGCCAGGCTTGCCCTAATGTTTCGTAAATAGCGCGTTCGCTGTGCCCCAGCCAAATCGGGGAAGGAATGACGCGTTCCCAGCCGTTAAGCGGTGATGCGATCGCCAGCTGGTTGGCGGGTGCGGCGATAGGATTTAATCCAGCCGCCTGAAAAAATTGCATTGCTCTGGGCAGATGATTAGCTGAACTGACCAACAGAAAAGAGTGATAACCAATCTGCCTTCTTACCGCCTGCGCTTCTTCTTCAGTGTCTTTTGGCCGATCAAGAATATGAATTTTCTCACGCGGTACGCCCAGGCTTTCCGCCACGTTCGCCGCCACCCATGCATTGCTTTTGGAATTTTGACCTGCAGCCGCGCCGGTAAAAATCAGGGTGGCATCAGGATAGCGGTGCCATTGGCGCACGCCTTCCGTCACTCTTGGTAAACTGTTCCCGACCAAATTTGAGCTGGGCGCCCAATTGGGATTAAACGTGTAGCCGCCGCCCAGCACCACGATATAATCCACCTTTTCTGCACCATTCCAGGTTGGATAATGACTTTCCAGCGGTAAAAGCAGACGATCGGCTACAGGCTGAAGGCTAAATAACAGCAACAACAGCCAACTCACTGAGAGCAGGATTTTGCCGCTTTGCTGCCAGCGACTGAACCAAAGCAGCAAAAGGCCCGTTGCCATCAGCAACAGCAGAAATGGCAGGGGAAGTAACATGCTGCCCACTACTTTTTTCAGGATAAAAAACATCAAAAAACACTCCTGTTGTCTGAAAAAACAGCAGCCGGAAGGGAAGAACAGGATGAAAGGTTCATTCTTCTTGTGCCTGTGACAAAATAGCATAAGTCTTACCGCAGCATACCGGAGCCAACGCCATGCAGGATCGCAACTTTGACGATCTCGCGGAAAAGTTTTCGCAAAATATTTACGGCACGACCAAGGGTTTGGTGCGCCAGGCGATCCTGTGGGATGAACTGGAGACCATTCTTCCCAGCCTGCCGGCACAGCCACTGAAGATCCTTGATGCAGGCGGCGGGGTAGGACAAATCTCCAGTGGTCTGGCAGCGCGCGGTCATCAGATCGTGCTGTGCGATTTATCCGCAGAGATGCTGCGTCGTGCGCAGGAAAATGCCGAAGCGCAGGGCGTGAGCCAGCGGATGCAATTTAAACAAATTAGCGCTCAGCAGATTAGCGAACATTTGGATACGCCGGTGGATCTGGTATTGTTTCACGCTGTGCTTGAATGGGTCGCTGAGCCTGAGAAAACTCTTAAAGCGTTGTTTGATGTATTGCAACCTGGCGGTGTGCTTTCGCTGATGTTTTATAACCTGCATGGTTTGACGCTACGCACCTTGACCCTCGGCAATTTCGGCTATTTACGCACCAATTTAACGAAACGCAAGAAGCGTACATTGTCGCCTGATTACCCGCGCAACCCCGATGAGGTTTACCGTTGGCTCGAAACCTGTGGATTTATCATTGAGCAACGCGCCGGCATCCGGGTATTCAGTGATTACATGAAACCGCCTAAAGGCGAGCCGAAAAGCGACGATGAAATCATTGAGATGGAGCGGCGTTTTTGCCGTCAGGAACCCTTTTTAAGCTTAGGGCGCTACATTCACGTGACCGCGCGCAAACCCGGGCAGAAGGACGAATTATGAGTGAATTTTCCCAGACGGTACCTGAACTGGTATCCTGGGCGCGTAAGAACGACTTTTCTCTTGCGCTGCCCGTAGAACGTCTGGCCTTTTTGCTGGCCGTCGCCACCCTGAATGGTGAGCGGATGGATGGCGAAATGAGTGAAGGCGACCTGATTGACGCATTTCGTCACGTCAGTAAAGCGTTTGAACAAACCCATGAAACCGTGCTGGTGCGTGCTAACAATGCCATCAATGATATGGTGCGCCAGCGTTTATTCAACCGGTTTACCAGCGAACTGACCGAAGGCAATGCAATCTATCGCCTGACGCCTCTGGCGATTGGGATTACCGATTACTATATCCGCCAGCGTGAATTCTCTACGTTGCGTCTATCCATGCAGTTGTCGATTGTGGCCAGCGAGTTGAAACGCGCCGCCGACGCCGCCCAGGAAAACGGTGATGAATTTCACTGGCATCGCAATGTCTTTGCCCCCCTGAAATATTCAGTTGCTGAGATTTTCGACAGTATCGATATGACCCAGCGCATGATGGATGAGCAGCAGCAAGCGGTGAAAAACGACATCGCAGATCTGCTGAACAAAGACTGGCGCGCGGCGATTTCCAGCTGTGAAATGCTGCTATCAGAAACTTCAGGAACGTTGCGCGAGTTACAGGATACGCTGGAAGCCGCAGGCGATAAGCTACAGGAAAATCTGCTGCGTATTCAGGATGCGACGCTTAACAGCCCCGATTTAGGCTTTGTCGACAAGCTGGTATTTGATCTGCAAAGCAAACTTGACCGCATTACCAGCTGGGGCCAGCAGGCAATCGATCTGTGGATCGGTTACGATCGTCACGTGCATAAATTCATTCGTACCGCCATCGATATGGATAAAAACCGTGTCTTTGCGCAGCGTTTACGCCTGTCAGTGCAAAATTACTTTGATGCGCCCTGGGCGCTTACTTACGCCAATGCTGAACGCCTGTATGACATGCGCGACGAAGAACTGACGCTGCGTAATGACGAAGTTATGGGCGAGCTGCCCACCGAACTGGAATACGAAGAGATCAACGAAATTCGTGAGCAGCTGGCAGCAATGATTGAAGAAGCGCTGCAAGCGTATAAGTCTCAGCAAAAACCGCTCAACCTCGCTACAGTGATGCGCGATTATCTGGCGCAATATCCACGGGCTCGACATTTCGATCTTGCCCGAATTGTGGTGGACCAGGCCGTACGTCTCGGGGTAGCGGAAGCCGATTTAGCCGGCTTGCCTGTGGAATGGCAGGCCATTAATGATTACGGAGCCAAGGTGCAGGCACATGTCATCGACAAATATTGAACAAGTGATGCCAGTTAAGCTGGCTCAGGCACTGGCGAATCCGATTTTCCCCGCGTTAGACAGCCAGTTACGCGCAGGGCGACACATTGGTATCGAAGAGCTGGATAACCACGCTTTTCTGATGGATTACCAGGAATATCTCGAAGAATTTTATGCTCGTTACAACGTTGACCTGATCCGCGCGCCAGAAGGTTTTTTCTATCTGCGGCCGCGCTCTACCACGCTGATCCCACGTTCGGTATTGTCCGAGCTGGATATGATGGTAGGAAAAATCCTCTGTTATCTCTATCTCAGCCCCGAACGTCTGGCCAATGAAGGTATTTTCACCCAGCAGGAGCTTTACGATGAACTCCTGTCGCTGGCCGATGAAAACAAGTTATTAAAGTTCGTTAACCAGCGTTCTACGGGGTCGGATCTGGATCGTACCCGGCTGCAAGAGAAGATGCGCGCCTCGCTGAGTCGCCTGCGTCGTCTTGGTATGGTGTGGTTCTTTGGCAACGACAGCAGCAAGTTTCGCATTACCGAATCGGTATTCCGCTTTGGCGCCGATGTGCGCAGCGGTGATGATGCCCGTGAAGCGCAGCTACGGCTGATTCGCGATGGGGAAGCCATGTTGCTGGAAAACGGAACGGCACCTGTTGATGCGGATGAGAGTGAGGAAAATGACAGCGAAGCGAGTGACAACGCGGAGGAAGAGCAAGCATGATTGAACGCGGAAAATTTCGTTCGCTAACGCTGATTAACTGGAACGGCTTTTTTGCACGAACCTTTGATCTGGATGAACTGGTCACTACGCTGTCTGGCGGAAACGGGGCCGGTAAATCCACCACTATGGCAGCCTTTGTGACTGCACTGATCCCTGATTTGACGCTGCTTCATTTCCGTAACACTACGGAAGCGGGAGCAACGTCAGGATCACGTGATAAAGGTCTGCACGGTAAACTGCGTGCGGGCGTCTGCTATTCAATGCTGGATGTCGTGAACTCACGTCACCAGCGTGTGGTCGTCGGCGTTCGTTTGCAGCAGGTGGCGGGTCGCGATAAGAAAGTCGATCTTAAGCCGTTCAGCATTCACGGGCTGCCAGCCGATACCAATCCAACGGACATGTTGACGGAGATTCTGAACAGTCGTCAGGCGCGCGTGCTGCCGCTCAACGAAGTGAAAGATCGGGTTGAAGCGCAGGAAGGCGTGCAGTTCCGTCAGTATAATTCCATCACTGATTATCACGCCATGATGTTTGATCTTGGCGTTGTGCCGCGACGCTTGCGCTCCGCCAGCGATCGCAGCAAATTCTATCGCCTGATTGAAGCCTCGTTGTACGGCGGGATTTCCAGCGCGATTACCCGCTCGCTGCGTGACTATCTGTTGCCAGAAAACAGTGGCGTGCGTAAAGCTTTCCAGGATATGGAAGCCGCGCTACGTGAAAACCGCATGACGCTGGAAGCGATTCGCGTAACGCAGTCCGATCGCGATCTGTTTAAGCATCTGATTACCGAAGCGACTAATTACGTCTCTGCTGACTACATGCGTCATGCCAATGAGCGCCGCATTTATCTGGATAGCGCGCTACAGCTGCGCAACGACCTGTTCAGCAGCCGTCAACAACTTGCTTCCGAGCAGTATCGCCATATTGAAATGGCACGTGAACTGTCCGGGCACAGTGGCGCAGAGAACGATCTGGAAGCCGATTATCAAGCGGCCAGCGATCACCTGAACCTGGTGCAAACCGCGATGCGCCAGCAGGAAAAAATCGAACGCTACGACAGCGACATCGAAGATCTCACGCTTCGTCTGGAAGAGCAGAACGAAGTGGTGGCGGAAGCGCGCGAAATTCAGGAAGAGAACGAAGCACGCGCCGAAGCTGCCGAACTGGAAGTGGATGAGCTGAAAAGCCAGCTGGCTGATTTCCAGCAGGCGCTTGACGTGCAGCAAACCCGAGCGATCCAGTATCAACAGGCGTTGCAGGCGCTGGAGCGCGCGCGTGCGCTGTGCCAGCTCCCTGATTTAACCATCGACAATGCCGCCGAATGGCAGGAAAACTTCCAGGCGAAAGAAGAAGAAACAACCGAACGCCTGTTGCGTCTGGAGCAAAAACTCAGTGTGGCGGAAGCGGCGCACAGCCAGTTTGAACAGGCTTTAGCGCTGGTTACCAGCATTGCGGGCGAAGTCAGTCGTCAGGACGCATGGCAAACCGGCCGCGAGTTACTGCGCGATGCCCATAACCAGCGCCATCACGCCGATCAGCTCTCTTCGCTGCGTCTGCGTCTGAATGAGCTTGAACAGCGCCTGCGCGAACAGCATGAAGCCGAACGTCTGTTAGCTGAATTTTGTAAACGCCAGGGACAGCATTATGACGCCGACGCGCTGGAAGGTTTACAGCGTGAACTCGAAGCTCAGATTGAACAGCTAAACAGCAGCGTGTCGGATGCGGGTGAACAGCGCATGAAAATGCGTCAGGAACAGGAGCAACTGCGTGAACGCATTGCTGCGCTTACCGCACGTGCGCCACACTGGCTGGCAGCGCAGGAAATTCTGACGCAGCTGAGCGAGCAGACTGGACAGGCACTGGCGAGCAGCCAGCATGTAACGGAATATATGCAGCAACTGCTGGAGCGCGAGCGTGAAACCACGGTTGCACGTGATGAGGTCGCGGCGCGTAAGCGTGAGGTTGAGCAGCAGATTGAACGGCTTAGCCAGCCTGGCGGTGCCGAAGATGCACGCTTAAATCAGCTGGCAGAGCGGTTTGGCGGCGTGTTGCTGTCTGAAATTTATGATGATGTCACGCTCGACGACGCTCCTTACTTTTCAGCGCTGTATGGCCCTTCGCGTCATGCCATTGTGGTGCCGGATCTGTCGCTGGTGCAGGCACAGCTTGATGGCCTGGAAGAGTGCCCGGAAGATCTCTATCTGATCGAAGGCGATCCGCAATCTTTTGATGACAGCGTTTTCGCCGTTGATGAATTACAAAACGCCGTGGTTGTTAAAATCGCCGAGCGTCAATGGCGCTATTCGCGCTTTCCGAAGGTGCCGCTGTTTGGGCGTGCCGCGCGTGAGAATCAGCTGGAACTGCTGCATGTCGAACGCGATCGTCTGGCGGAAAGTTATGCCACCCTGTCATTCGACGTGCAGAAAACCCAGCGTCTGCATCAGTCCTTTAGCCGCTTTATCGGTAGCCATCTGGCGGTGGCTTTTGATGATGATCCTGAAGCGCAGATCCGCCAGCTTGGCGCCCGTCGCGGCGAGCTGGAGCGTGCGCTGAACCAGCATGAAAGCACCAATCAGCAGCAGCGTCAGCAATACGAGCAGGCGAAAGAGGGTGTTGCGCAGTTAAACCGTTTGCTGCCGCGCGTGAATGTGTTGCTCGACGACACGTTAGCCGATCGCTGCGAGGAGATTCGCGAGCAGGTTGAAGAAGCCCAGGACGCCGCGCGCTTCCTGCATCAGCATGGCGCGAAGCTGGCTAAGCTCGAACCGCTGATTTCCGTATTGCAAAGCGACCCTGAGCAACACGAACAATTGCAGGCTGATTATCAGCAGGCACAGCAGCAACAACACAGTGCTCGCCAGCAGGCATTTGCTTTGACCGAAGTGGTCCAGCGGCGGGCCCATTTTAGCTACCATGATTCGGCAGGTATGCTGAATGGTAATAACGATCTCAGCGATAAACTCCGCCAGCGTCTTGAGCAGGCAGAAGGCGAACGCAGCCGCATGCGTGAGCGCCTGCGTGAGCATCAGGCGCAGCTGACGCAATATTCGCAAGTGCTGGCCTCGCTGAAAAGCGCTTATGACGCCAGACGCGACATGTTGAAAGAGTTGCAACAGGAGATGCAGGCTATTGGCGTACAGGCGGATGCCAGCGCGGAAGCGCGCGCACGTCTTCGCCGTGACGAACTTTACACTGCGTTGAGCCACAACCGTGCGCGTCGTAATCAGCTGGAAAAACAGCTGACGTTCTGCGAAGCGGAAATGGAAACGCTGCGTAAAAAGCTGCGCCACCTTGAACGTGATTATCATCAGAAACGTGAGCAGGTGGTAAGAGCTAAAGCGGGTTGGTGCTTAGTGCTACGTCTGGTAAAAGACAACGGCGTTGAGCGCCGTCTGCATCGACGCGAGCTGGCTTATTTAAGCGGTGATGAGCTGCGTTCGATGTCAGATAAAGCGCTGGGTGCGCTGCGTCTGGCGGTTTCGGATAACGAACATCTGCGTGATGTGCTGCGCTTGTCGGAAGATCCTAAGCGTCCCGAACGTAAAATACAGTTTTTCATTGCCGTTTATCAGCATCTGCGTGAACGTATTCGTCAGGACATCATCCGTACCGATGATCCGGTTGAAGCCATCGAACAGATGGAAATTGAGTTGAATCGCCTGACGGAAGAGTTGACGGCACGTGAACAAATGCTGGCGATTAGCTCACGCAGCGTGGCGAATATTATCCGCAAAACTATTCAGCGCGAGCAGAACCGCATTCGTCAGCTTAATCAGGGCTTGCAGACGGTGAGTTTTGGTCAGGTACGCAGCGTGCGTCTTAACGTTAATGTACGTGAAACCCACTCTATGCTACTGGATACCCTGTCAGAAGAGCATGAACAGCATCAGGATCTGTTTAACAGCCAACGTCTGTCCTTCTCTGAAGCACTGGCGAAGCTGTATCAACGGTTGAATCCACATATCGATATGGGGCAGCGCACGCCACAAACTATCGGTGAAGAGCTGCTGGATTACCGCAACTATCTTGAGATGGAAGTGGAGGTGAACCGTGGCTCCGATGGCTGGTTGCGCGCAGAAAGTGGCGCGCTGTCAACCGGTGAAGCTATCGGTACGGGCATGTCGATTCTGGTCATGGTGGTTCAGAGCTGGGAAGAGGAATCGCGTCGCTTGCGCGGCAAAGATATTTCGCCCTGCCGCCTTTTGTTCCTTGACGAAGCGGCGCGTCTGGATGCACGTTCCATCGCCACGCTATTTGAACTGTGTGAACGTCTGGAGATGCAGTTAGTTATTGCTGCGCCAGAAAACATCAGCCCAGAGAAAGGCACCACCTACAAGTTAGTGCGTAAAGTGTTTAACAACACCGAGCACGTCCACGTTGTCGGCTTACGCGGCTTTGCCGCCGATCTCTCCTCGACACAGCGTGAAAACGCGGTGGATTCCAGTCCGGACCCTGAATCAGAAAAATCTCAGGTGGAACCGTAGTCAAAAACTGCGCCATTGGTTAATCTGGTAACGGCGTTTGTCGATTGAGGCAAATGCCGTTTTTTATTCATATACTCAAAACAATAAGTAACGCCCAACCGCAGTAGTTTCAGGGAACGCTGCGCAGTAGATTAATCAAGGGGGCAGGGATGTTGCTGGCAAATAAGATCAAACATCATCGCATTATTTCACTATTAGCGCTGGCGCTAACGGTTATTCCATTTAGCGCGTCGCACGCTGCACTTCCGGGTTCACCCCACGGCACGATGGCTGTTAGCGAGAGTCAACAGCGCATCAGACAAGCTTTCTCCGGTGCCGATCAACCTTTCTATCAGGCTTCGCTGGCGACTCTCTATGCATCACGCCAGATGCAGCCGATTTGGCAGGATCGCAACGCAGTAGAGAAATTTCAGCAGCAACTGGCCGAAGTTGCACTTTCCGGTGTGCAACCACAATTTACCCGCTGGGTTGATCGCTTAACCAATCCAGACATCAAAGGCTTTGCCCGTGATGTGGTGCTGTCGGACGCCATGCTCGGTTATCTGCAATTTGTCTCGAACGTACCGACGCAGGGCGAAACCTGGCTGTACAGTAATGTGCCGTATAAGCTGGCGCAACCTTCTGTGGCGGTGGTGAATCAGTGGCAAAACGCAGTAAATGCGGGCGCTAACGCAAGCTTTATTGCTTCGCTGGCTCCGCAGCATCCTCAATATACGCTGATGCATGCAGCGTTAAAAAATTTACTGGCAGATAAGCGTCCGTGGCCGCAGTTGAGAAATCGCGAAACGTTGCGCCCAGGTCAGGTGAGTGACGATGTGCCCGCTTTACGCGAGATTTTACAGCGCAGCGGTATGTTGCGTGCGCAGACCTCAACACCAGCCCCCACGGATGACGCGGTGCCCACCGCCGCCGTGCCGGTAAGCCAAAGCGAACAACCGGTAGCGGTGAGTCCTTCTGCTACCAGCGTTAGCGATCTTCCTGCTCAGTCACCGCAGTCTCCGGGCAATGTTCAGAACTCCAGTACGGAAGTCAGCGTAGCCAATATCTATGACAATACGCTGGTGGCGGCGGTTAAACGCTTTCAGCAATGGCAAGGGCTGGCCGATGATGGCGCTATTGGCCCGCGTACGCGTGAATGGCTGAATGTTTCACCACAGATGCGCGCCGCGTTACTGGCACTGAATATTCAGCGGTTACGGCTACTGCCAGATGACATGCACAACGGCATTATGGTGAACATAGCCAACTACTCGCTGATTTATTACAACAATGGCAATAAGGTTCTTTCCTCACGGGTCATTGTGGGGCGCCCCGATCGTAAAACACCGCTGATGCGGAGTGCGTTGAATAACGTGGTACTTAATCCGCCCTGGAATGTGCCGACGTCGCTGGTACGACAGGACATTATTCCGAAGGTTAAACAGGACCCCAGTTATCTCTATAAGCACGGATATATTCTGCTTTCAGGCTGGAGCGCGGACGCGCAGGTTATCGACCCCAGCATGATTGACTGGAGAATGGTATCGGCTTCCTCCTTCCCGTATCGCCTGCGCCAGGCGCCAGGCACAACGAACTCGCTCGGTCGTTATAAATTTAATATGCCGAGTTCCGATGCGATTTATCTGCACGACACGCCAAATCATACGCTGTTCCAACGCGATATTAGGGCGCTGAGTTCGGGATGTGTTCGCGTCAACAAAGCCTCTGAACTGGCGGAGATTCTGTTGCAGAATGTGGGCTGGAACGACAGCCGCATCTCAAGCACCTTAAAAGAGGGAGATACGCGCTATGTGTCTATTCGTCATCATATTCCGGTTAACCTTTATTACTTAACTGCATGGGTTGCGGAGGATGGTAAACCGCAGTACCGAACAGATATTTACAACTATGATGATACTGCACGATCGGGCAGCCAGCTATTGCCACGAGCAGGACAACTCATGCTCTAGTGATTGATTATTCGTCACTCTTCAATGCGTATAAAAAAGCAAATTCTGCTTCAAAAAGGCGATCCCAACGGGGAGCGCCATATAAACTCCCTCACCATGGGTTGACGATCACCTGAGAGATAGTTAAGGTTCGGCCTTGTGCGCTTTTTGCACATTTCTATGGCTCCACTTTCAGGTAACACGCTACATGTCTAATATCGATTCTTTTCGTCGCAAACTTCTCCTTTGCGGAAGCGCAGCCGCTGGCCTGGCCTTATTGCCAGCTTCAGCAAGGGCCTCACTTTCAACTTCTCGTCCACGTGTATTGACGCTTAATAATCTGCATACTGGCGAAACCCTTAAAACTGAGTTTTTTAATGGGAAAAGTTATGACAAGGATGAGTTGTCGCGTTTGAATCACTTCTTCCGCGACTTCCGTGTTAACCAGGTGAAAAATATTGACCCGCATTTATTTGATCAAATTTACCGTCTGCAAACCTTGCTGGACACACATAAACCGGTGCAGTTAATTTCCGGTTATCGTTCGCTGGCAACAAATAACATGTTGCGCGAAAGGGGGCCGGGTGTCGCGAAGCACAGCTATCACACGAAGGGGCAGGCGATGGATTTTCATATTGAAGGCATCGCGTTGAACAATGTTCGCAAAGCTGCATTAACAATGCGCGCGGGTGGTGTAGGATATTACCCACGCAGCAACTTTGTGCACATTGATACCGGGCCGGTAAGGCACTGGTCATAAACCGGCAGCGCTGCGCGAGTCGGTCATGGAGCATTATGAATTACCACATTATTCCTGTTACCGCATTTGCACAGAATTGCTCTGTCATCTGGTGTGAAACCACGCGTGAAGCGGCTCTGGTCGATCCTGGCGGTGATGCAGCAAACATCAGGCAGACGCTTGAGCAGCTGAAGCTTAAACCGGCACAAATTTTGCTGACGCATGGTCACCTCGATCATGTCGGTGCGGCCGCTGAGTTAGCCGCATTTTATCAGGTTCCGGTTATCGGTCCGCAAAAACTGGATGCGTTTTTGTTTGAAGCATTACCCACTCAGAGCCGTATGTTTGGGTTGGATGAATGTGACCCTTTTACCCCCGATCGCTGGCTGGAAGAGGGTGACAGCGTACGAGTGGGTTTAGTTACGCTGGAAATACGGCACTGTCCAGGCCATACGCCAGGACATATCGCCTTTTTTGATCGTGTCGGAAGATTACTTATATCGGGGGATGTGATCTTTAATGGTGGCGTAGGTCGTACTGACTTCCCGCAAGGAAACCATCATCACTTGATCGAGGCGATTAAAACGAAGCTACTGCCGTTAGGCGATGATGTGGAGTTTATTCCCGGACATGGGCCGACCTCTACTTTAGGGCGAGAACGTATCAGTAATCCTTTTCTGCAATAAGAAATGGGCCATTTGGCCCATTTCTTATGCTGAATCTGGCTTGCTTAAAGCACAGCGACAATGGCTTCGCACAGCGCTGACATATTATCTGGCGTCATGCCCGCCACGTTCACCCGGCCAGAATTTACCGCATAAACGCCGTACGACTCACGTAGGCGAATCACCTGATCCTTCGTCAGCCCGCTGAAGGAGAACATACCGTTTTGCCTGATAATAAAGCTAAAATCACGCTGCGCGCCTTTCTCTGCCAGGGTATTCACGAAAAGATGGCGCATGCGTTGAATACGCTGGCGCATATCGGAAAGCTCCTGCTCCCATATAGTACGTAAAGCGTCGTTGCCCAAAACAGTCGCTACGACGGCAGCGCCGTGCGCTGGCGGGTTCGAATAGTTGGCGCGGATGGTGTATTTCACCTGGCTAAATGTCGCGTCTGCTACAGCGGTATCGGCAGCCACTAACGTAATCGCCCCGACGCGCTCGTTGTATAAGCCAAAGTTTTTCGAGTAAGAGCTGGCAACAATGAGTTCCTGATGCGTTGCAGCGAAAATGCGTAATCCTTCAGCATCCTCCTCCAGACCGCGAGCGAACCCCTGATAGGCGAAATCGAATAGCGGCAGCCAACCATTAGCCTGAGAAATTTGTGCCAGTTGTTGCCATTGTTCAGCCGTAGGATCGATACCGGTGGGGTTGTGGCAGCAACCATGGAACAGCACCACATCACCCGCTTTAGCATCCTTAAGCGAGGCCAGCATACCGTCAAAATCCAGCGTATGGTTTTCAGCGTCGTAATACTGGTATTCACACACTTCCAGACCGGCAGCATTAAACACGTTTTTATGGTTTGGCCAGCTTGGATTGCTTATCCAGACTCGCTTTACCGGGGTTTGAGTCGAGAGAAAATCTGCGGCTACCCGCAGCGCACCGGTGCCGCCTGGGGTCTGAGCCGTACGCGTGCGACCTGCGGCAATCAAAGCATTCTCTTTGCCAAACAATAACTCCTGCGTGCAACGAGCGAAATCTGCCAGACCATCAATGCTGAGATAGTTTTTTGTGGTTTCATTCTCCAGCAGATACTGTTCGGCTTTTTTAACGCTGGTCAGTACGGGCGTTTTACCGGTTTCATCTTTATAGACGCCAATACCTAGGTTAATTTTTTCAGGGCGGTCATCAGCGCGGAACAGATCGGCCAGTCCAAGAATAGGGTCGGCGGGTGCAGCAGAGATCGATTCAAACATGAGTCAGGTCCAGTAGCGTGAACTTTAGCAAAATGAGCTATCAGGTTAGCGCTGAGGCAGGCAAAAGCCAACCGTTTGCGAGACAAATTCATCATTTAGCGATCAGGAGGCGGGAATAGTAAAAAAACTAATAGTACAGAAAGTTAACAGGCGAGGGAGCGAGGATTTGCCGATAAAGAAACGGAGCCTTGGCTCCGTTTCTTCTACATCTTCAGACTGTCTGACTTAGAACTGGTAAACCAGACCTACAGCTACGATGTCGTCGGTGTTCAGACCCAACGGGTTGTTGTCGTCCAACCGGTTAATATCGTATTCAGCATAGGTAGACATGTTTTTGTTGAAGTAGTAGGTTGCGCCAATAGAGAAGTATTTGACCAGGTCAGCATCGCCCACGCCATCGATGTCTTTGCCTTTAGACTGAACATAGGCCAGAGACGGACGCAGACCGAAATCGAACTGATATTGCGCAACAAGTTCAATGTTCTGAGCTTTGTTAGCAAAAGCAGCGTTAGTCGTGCCAGGACCAGTGGTGATTGAAATTGGCGTAGAGTTACGGGTTTCACCGTACATCGCTGCCAGGTAGATGTTATTGGCATCATACTTAAGCGCAGTAGCCCAGTTTTCAGCACGTTTGCCCGCGCCAACTACAGTACCATCAGCTGCAACGGTACCTGCCGCCTGAGCATCAGTACGGTCACTGCTGCTATATGCACCTACAACAGCCACACCGATTGGTGAGGTGTAAGAGGTTGACAGGCCCCAGCCATCGCCGTTTGCACGACGGATGTCGGTACGGTCGTTTTTACCTTGATACTGAACAGCGAAGTCCCAACCGTCAACCAGACCAAAGAAGTTAGTGTTGCGGTAGGTTAACAGACCGGTGCTGCGGCCGTTCATGAAGTTATCGGAGTAGCCGGAATCGCCACCGAACTCTGGCAGCATATCGGTCCAGCCGATTGCATCATAAACCACACCGTAATTACGGCCGTAGTCGATCGAACCAGCGTTACCGAACTTCAGACCGGCAAAGCCCAGACGGGTTTTATTACCGTCCTGTGCATCAGAACCTTCAGAGTTGTTAGCCTGAACGTTGTATTCCCACTGACCAAAACCGGTCAGCTGGTCGTTAATCTGAGTTTCACCCTTAAAACCGAAGCGAACATAAGTCTGATCGCCATCGCGGCCGTCATCATCAGAAAAGTAATGCAGGCCAACAGCTTTACCGTACAGGTCCAGTTTATTGCCGTCTTTATTATAGATTTCTGCTGCGTTTGCTGCGCCTGCAGCTAACAGAGCAGGGATAACCACTGCAAGAATGTTGCGCTTCATCATTATTTATTACCCTCATTGGAGTTATTCGGACACCTTCCACTCCTGTCAAGAAACCTTTACGGGAACCTTGAAAGAAGATGGGCGTCTCATGTATCTGCACGCATCTTTCCATCACCCTGACGGCAATTCCACCTCGAAAATGCTACTAAACTCGTAATCTTGTTTCAGTGAGAAAAATTATATTACAAAATGTAAAATTAAGGGAACTTTGTGAGAGAACTCATAATTTACAAAAATAAAAAAAGGCCGGCGATGCCGACCTCGTTATATATATGAATTTCTTATAATTAATATCAGATTTTAGAAACTCGCGTTACGGGGGGTGCGTGGGAAGGGGATAACATCTCTTACATTTTGTACGCCCGTGACATAGGCTATTAAACGTTCGAAACCTAAACCGAAACCAGAATGAGGAACGGTGCCGTAGCGACGCAGGTCACGATACCACCAGTAATCTTCTTTATTCAGCCCCATTTCTTCCAGGCGTGCATCCAGGACAGACAGACGTTCTTCACGCTGTGAACCCCCAATAATCTCACCAATGCCTGGCGCCAGAACGTCCATTGCGGCAACAGTTTTACCGTCATCATTAAGGCGCATATAAAAGGCCTTGATATCTTTCGGATAGTTTTTCACCACGACCGGCGCTTTAAAGTGTTTTTCCGCCAGATACCGTTCATGCTCAGAAGAGAGATCAACGCCCCATGAAACGGCGTTCTCGAACGTCTGGCCACAATTTATCAAAATGTCAACCGCGTCCGTATAATCCACCTGGGCGAAATCGGTGGTAATAAAGCGCTGCAAACGATCGACTGCATCTTTATCCACTCGCTCGGCAAAAAACGCCATATCATCAGCACGCTCATCTAAAACCGCTTTAAACACGTATTTGAGCATGGATTCCGCCAGGGCTGCTGCGTCATCAAGCGATGCAAAGGCGATTTCCGGCTCCAGCATCCAGAATTCAGCCAGATGGCGGCTGGTATTGGAGTTTTCAGCACGGAAAGTCGGCCCGAAGGTATAAATTTTTGACAGTGCGCTGGCATAGGTTTCGCCGTTCAGTTGGCCCGATACTGTCAGGAAGGCTTCTTTCCCAAAGAAATCTTCACTAAAGTCAACGTTGCCCTGATCGTTACGCGGCAGGTTTTCCATATCCAGCGTTGAAACACGGAACATTTCGCCTGCGCCTTCAGTATCAGATGCCGTAATCAGTGGTGTCGACACCCAAAAATAACCATTTTCATGGAAGAAGCGGTGCAGCGCTTGTGCCAGGGTGTGGCGAACGCGCGCAACTGCGCCAATCAGGTTAGTGCGTGGACGCAGGTGTGCGACTTCACGCAGATATTCAATGCTGTGACGTTTAGCCGCCATCGGGTAGCTGTCTGGATCTTCAACCCAGCCCACGACTTCAAGTCCGGTAGCCTGAATTTCGAATGCCTGGCCCTGTCCTGGCGAAGCCACGACGGTGCCGGTGACAATGACAGAACAACCGGTGGTCAGACGCAGCACTTCATCCTGATAATTATTCAGAGAATTATTGACGACAGCCTGAACGGGATTAAAGCAGGAACCGTCATAAACGGCGATAAAGGAAAGACCGGCTTTTGAATCTCTTCGGGTACGCACCCAACCACGTACGGTGACTTCACTGTCAACCGCGACGCGACCGTGCAGTACATCCGCTACAGGCACTACGCTCATAAATATCTCTCTATATAGAAGAAGTGAGTAAAAAAAGTTGCCCCATCCGGGGTTTTGCTATGTTACTTGCGGCTAAACAGGAAACAAGCAAAATTGCGGGAGAAAAGCAGATTTATTACAGCAGAAGCGGGGCGGGTTAGCGCCCCGGTAGGAGGATGCTTAACTGGCCTTTTTTACCAGGGGTAAATCGAAGGCTTTTCGTAACGCTTTGACGAAGGCTTTATCCTGGCAAATGGTTTTGCCCGGACTATCAGAAAGTTTCGCAACCGGCTTGCCGTTACATTCCACCAGTTTAATCACAATATTAAGCGGCGTGACGCCGGGAATATCGCAGGTTAATCGGGTGCCGATGCCAAAGATAACGTTAGCGCGTTGACCAAAGTGGCGATACAGCGCCAGGGCTTTATCCAGGTTAAGGTTATCGGAGAATACCAGGGTTTTACTTTGTGGATCGATGCCTAACTTTTGATAGTGGGCAAGGGCTTTTTCACCCCATTCAACCGGATCGCCTGAATCGTGGCGCAACCCTTGATAACGCTGGGCAAAGGCCAGGCCGAAATCACGCAGGAAGGCATCCATGGCAATGCAATCGGTTAATGCAATACCAAGCTGATCGTCATATTCATCCAGCCAGGCTTGCAGGGCGGCACGCTGACTGTTGGCGAGTACCGGGCTAATTTGCTGAAACGCCTGAAACCATTCATGTGCCTGGGTGCCAACCGGTGTCAGGTCTAAACGGCGCGCCAGATCATAATTGCTGGTGCCAACCAGCCAGGGGAAATCCTGCTTAAGCGTGCTAACAATCGACTGCTGTACAACCTGTGAGTAGCGACGGCGAGTGCCAAAATCCATCAGTCGGAAACGCGACATATCAAGATCGGCAACGTCATGCTTAAACGCATCAAGCTTCGTGTGCAGATGATCCAGTGCCTGCTGCGTTCCGATTTGCGGGGTGCGGTGGCGATGCACCACTTCGCTGATTAATGCCAGCAGCGGTACTTCCCACATAATGACTTCCCGCCACGGTCCCTGAATACGAATGTCCAGCTTGCCGTGATGATTGCGTACCTTAACCTGTTCAGGGTTGTAGCGGAAATCTCGCAGCCAGTTGAGATAATCGCTCTGGAAGAAGGGGAGCGCTGCCAGCCAGGCATACTCCTCATCATTGAGTGACAACCTCTGCATAGCGTTAATCGCTTCGCGAATCTCATCAGCGTAAAAACCCAGCAGCTCGTCACCGCGGCAGCGAAACTCCGCCACCACCGTTACGTCATGGTAGCGGTGGAAAACAGCTTGCTGCATATGGAGCTTGTAGGCATCCGTATCCAGCAGCGAAGTCAATATCGGGGAAGCATGTCCTGTCATGGCGCGTTTCAGCATCCTGTTCGGTGGCGCAGAGTCCGGTGTGATAAAAGTCATAACGACACAGAAGTATAAATCAGTAACTGAGGCCGATCACAGCATATTTCAAGGCTATGGGTCGAGGTTAAAATGTGCCATTGTTAAGGAATTGTAGCGATTCTTGCCATTACATGTCTTGCTATTACATGTATTGTGCGTGGCAAGCTGGTAGTAACCAGCTTAGACTTTGGCGGTAAACTTATACCAATGCGAGACGGAATATGACGCAACAGCCACAAATTAAATATCGCCACGATTATCGTGCGCCGGATTATACCATTACCGATATTGATCTGACGTTTGAACTGGATGCTGCTACCACACGTGTGACAGCGCTCAGCCAGGTCAAACGCTTAGGTGACAGCCAGGCTGAATTGCGTCTGGATGGCGAAGCGTTAACCTTAATTGCGCTGGAAGTGAATGGGCAGCCGTGGTCGGCCTATCATGCAGAGGAAGGTAAGCTGGTACTTAACCAGTTGCCTGACAGTTTTACGCTGAAGATCGTTAACGACATTCATCCCGATCAAAATACAGCACTTGAGGGATTGTATAAATCGGGCGAAGCGCTCTGTACCCAATGTGAAGCGGAAGGTTTCCGTCATATTACCTGGTATCTCGATCGTCCAGATGTGCTGGCGCGCTTCACCACCACGATTATTGCCGATAGCGAACGCTATCCGTTCCTGCTTTCAAACGGTAACCGTGTTGACAGCGGACTTGATGCGCAAGGGCGTCACTGGGTGAAGTGGCAAGATCCCTTCCCCAAACCTTGCTACCTGTTTGCGTTAGTGGCAGGGGATTTCGACGTGTTGCGTGACAGCTTCACCACACGATCAGGACGCGATGTGGCGCTGGAGATCTTTGTTGATCGCGGTAATCTCGATCGGGCTGACTGGGCGATGACCTCGCTGAAAAACAGCATGAAATGGGATGAGGAGCGCTTCGGTCTCGAATATGACCTCGATATTTTTATGATTGTCGCGGTGGACTTCTTCAACATGGGCGCAATGGAGAACAAAGGGCTCAATGTCTTTAACTCCAGGTATGTGCTGGCAAAAGCTGAAACCGCCACCGATAAAGATTATCTTGGCATCGAAGCGGTTATCGGTCACGAATATTTCCATAACTGGACCGGCAATCGCGTGACCTGCCGCGACTGGTTCCAGTTGAGTCTGAAAGAAGGGTTAACCGTGTTCCGCGATCAGGAGTTCAGCTCTGACCTCGGCTCGCGTGCGGTCAACCGTATCGATAATGTTCGCATCATGCGTGGCGCGCAGTTTGCTGAAGACGCCAGCCCGATGGCACACCCGATTCGCCCCGAACAGGTGATCGAAATGAATAATTTCTACACCTTAACGGTGTATGAAAAGGGTTCAGAAGTGATCCGTATGATGCACACGTTGCTGGGCGAGGAAAATTTCCAGAAAGGTATGCAGCTTTATTTTGATCGCCACGACGGCAGCGCGGCGACCTGCGATGATTTTGTACAGGCAATGGAAGATGCCTCGAATGTGGATTTGTCGCAGTTCCGCCGCTGGTACAGCCAGTCGGGCACACCCGTGTTAACCATCCGCGACGATTACAACCCGGAGCTGGAGCAATACACGCTGCATGTCACTCAGCATACGCCCGCAACCGCAGATCAGAAAGAGAAGCTGCCGCTGCATATTCCGCTGGATATTGAATTATATGATGGTGAAGGCAACGTCATTCCGCTGCAACACAATGGCCATCCGGTTCACCCTGTGTTAAATATCACTGAAGAGTTTCAGACCTTTATTTTCGACAAGGTTTACTTCCAGCCAGTGCCGTCGCTACTGCGTGAATTCTCAGCGCCAGTGAAGCTTGACTACAAGTGGAGCGATGCGCAACTTACTTTCCTGATGCGCCATGCGCGTAACGATTTTTCTCGCTGGGACGCGGCGCAAAGTCTGCTGGCGACCTACCTGCGCCTGAATGTTGCGCGTCACCAACAAGGCCAGCCGCTTTCGCTACCGCTGCATGTTGCGGATGCGTTTCGTGCCGTGCTGCTTGATAAAAACAGCGATCCCGCACTGACGGCGCTGATTTTAACGTTGCCGGGTGAAAATGAAATTGCCGAATTGTTTGAGGTGATCGATCCGCAGGCGATAGCGGTGGTGCGTGAAGCGCTGCAACGTTTGCTGGCGAAGGAGTTAGCCAATGAGTTCTTTGCGGTCTATAACGCCAGCCAGCAGACTGAATATCGGATCGAGCACGCTGCGATTGGACAGCGCGCCCTGAAAAATGTCTGCCTGAGCTATCTGGCGTTTGGCGATGCAGAACTGGCGAATAAACTGGTGCAGGCACAATATCAGCAGGCCACCAACATGACCGATGCGCTAGCCGCGCTATCAGCCTCAGTAGCAGCGCAGCTAGCGTGCCGCGAAGCACTGCTGGCGGCTTATGACGAGCGCTGGCATCAGGATGGTTTAGTTATGGACAAATGGTTCATGCTGCAAGCCACCAGCCCGGCGGCCGATGCGCTAACAAAAGTGCGCGAGCTGCTACACCATCGCGCCTTTACCATGGGCAATCCAAACCGCATCCGCGCGCTGATTGGGGCCTTTGCTTCAGGTAATCCGTCCGCTTTCCATGCTAAAGATGGCAGCGGCTATCAGTTCCTGGTAGAAATGCTGACCGATCTCAATACCCGTAATCCGCAGGTCGCGGCGCGCATGATTGAGCCATTGATTCGCCTGAAACGTTACGATGCTGGGCGCCAGGCGCTGATGCGCAAGGCGCTGGAGCAGCTGAAAGGATTAGATAAGCTGTCCGGCGATCTGTACGAGAAGATTACCAAAGCGTTGAATGCCTGATAATAAAATAGCGGGTTGAATAAACCCGCTATTTTCGTCAGCTGATAAACCTGAAGCGTGAGAGCGTCAGGCCGAAGGGTAAAGCGTTCCGCATCCTGCAAAAACGATCAGGGTAGTCTGGAGAGGGCTTGTTAACCCTCTCCGTTTTTTAGCGCTGCTGGGCATAACGCACTGGCTGATCGCTTTCGCCGCGTCGCATCACGCGATCCAGGACTTCCGCTTCCAGCTCCGCCAGCCTTGCCGAACCCCGACGGCGGGGACGCGGTAGATCAACCAGTAAATCCAGACCAATCTGACCTTCCTCGATCAGCAAAACGCGATCGGCCATGGCGACGGCTTCGCTGACGTCGTGCGTCACTAACAGCACGGTAAAATGATGCTGCTGCCACAGCGATTCGATCAAACCCTGCATTTCAATCCGCGTTAAGGCATCCAGCGCTCCCAGCGGCTCATCCAGCAGCAGTAAGCCAGGGCGATGGATCAGCGCACGAGCCAGCGCCACGCGCTGTTTCTGACCGCCCGACAGTGCCGCAGGCCAGTCGTTAGCGCGTTCAGACAGGCCAACGGCGTCAAGGGATTCCAGCGCGGCGCTGCGCCACTCGCGTCCACGCAGGCCCAGGCCGACATTATCAATCACTTTTTTCCAGGGCAGCAAGCGCGCATCCTGAAACATCAGACGCGTATCATCACGTGCTGATTGTAACGGCGCATTCCCCGCCAGCAGTTGCCCGCTGGTGGTTTGCTCCAGCCCGGCAAGTAAGCGCAATAATGTGCTTTTACCGCAACCGCTGCGCCCGACCACCGCCACGAACTGGCCCGATGGAATATGCAAATCAATATTATTCAGGATAGTGCGGTTGCCGTATTGCTTGCTGACCGCATTAACGCCAACCGGCGTACCGGTATTGAGACGCGCCGGGGAAAGGGTAGTACTCATGCGTTCTCCTCCTTTAATTGATAAGCCGGATGCCAGCGCAGCCAAACGCGCTCGAGCAGCAAGGCGGTGACATCGGCCAGCTTACCGAGCAGGGCATAGAGAATGATGGCGACCACCACCACGTCTGTTTGTAAAAATTCACGCGCATTCATCGCCAGATAACCAATGCCGGAGTTAGCTGAGATAGTTTCGGCGACGATCAGCGTCAGCCACATCAGGCCAAGAGCGAAGCGTACGCCAACCATAATGTTAGGTAATGCGCCGGGTAAAATAACCTGAATAAACAGGCTCCAGCCTGACAAACCATAACTGCGCGCCATCTCAACTAAGCCGCGATCGATGTTGCGAATGCCGTGATAGGTATTGAGATAAATTGGGAACAGCGTGCCAAGCGCCACCAGAAATATTTTTGCGGCCTCATCAATGCCGAACCATAAAATCACCAGCGGGATCAGCGCCAGATGCGGCACGTTGCGCAGCATCTGTACCGAGGTATCCAGCAGGCGTTCGCCAATGCGCGACGTGCCGGTAATCAAACCGAGCAATAAGCCAATTGAACCGCCAATACTAAAACCAATCGCCGCACGCCAGCCGCTGATAGCAAGGTGCTGCCACAGCTCGCCGCTGGCGGCGAGGTTATAAAAGGTGATGACGATATTTTCCGGTGACGGCAAAATGCGCGTGGATAACAAACCGGTTTGAGAAGCGATTTGCCATACTCCCACCAGCAGCGCTGGCAGCAGCCACGGCACCAGTTGATTAGAAATGCGTTTATGGACTTTAGCCATGATATTTTCCTTAGCGCTGCGCCACTTTTTTCTCAGGGGTAAAATCATTGGCGACCGCTTCGCCGCGCTCTTGCACCACGCGAGGTTGCGGAACCAGGGGGACGTTTAAATCAAGGTGCGGGAACAGCAACTCGCCGACGCGATAAGCTTCTTCCAGGTGTGGATAGCCGGAAAGAATGAAGGTTTCAATGCCCAGATCGGCATACTCTTTAATGCGTGCCGCTACCGTCGGACCATCGCCAACCAGCGCAGTGCCTGCACCGCTGCGAACCAGGCCCACACCTGCCCATAAATTTGGGCTGATTTCCAGCTTATCGCGACGTCCGCCATGCAGCGCAGCCATACGGCGTTGTCCGACTGAATCCGCGCGTTTAAACGCGGCCTGCGCTTTGGCAATGGTGGCGTCATCAACGCTGGCAATTAACTTGTCTGCGGCCTGCCAGGCTTCTTCGTTGGTTTCGCGTACAATTACGTGCAAACGGATACCAAATCGCATTTTACGTCCTTGCGCGGCGGCTTTGGCGCGCACTTGCTCAATCTTCTCTTTAACCTGTGCCGGCGGTTCGCCCCAGGTCAGATAGACATCAACCTGCTCTGCGGCCAGCTCCTGAGCCGGTTCTGAAGACCTGCCAAACCACAGCGGTGGACGCGGTTGCTGTACCGGTTTAAACATCAGGCGCGCACCGCGCACATTGACGTGTTTGCCTTCGTAATTGACCGTTTCGCCTTCCAGCACCCGCCGCCAGACGCGGGTAAACTCGGCTGATTCAACGTAGCGTTCACGATGGTCGAGAAACACACCATCGCCTGCCAGTTCTTCCGGGTCACCGCCCGTCACCAGATTAAACAGCGCCCGCCCATTTGAGAGGCGATCCAGCGTTGCCGCCTGCCGTGCGGCCTGCGTTGGCGAAACCACGCCGGGACGCAGCGCCACCAGAAAACGTAAACGCTGCGTGACGGGAATCAGTGAGGCCGCGACCAGCCACGCATCTTCACAGGAACGTCCAGTAGGAATTAGCACGCCGCCGAAGCCGAGACGATCGGCTGCCTGTGCAATCTGCTGTAAATAGGCGTGATCGACCGGGCGTGCACCCTCCGCCGTGCCAAGATAGTGACCATCGCCATGGGTTGGCAGAAACCAGAATACGGATACGCTCATTTTTCGCTCCTTATTGCGTGACGGTGTGCGGATGCCAGAGGCGATCGTTGATCGACACTTTTACTGGCATCAGATGACTGGCATAAAACAGATCGGCGGTTTGCTGTTGGGCAGCGGCGGTTTTGGCACTGACCGTTGTTATCGTGGACGGCGGGCGATGATCGAGATAACTGGCAATCACTGGCTCGGGCAAGCCCATCGCTTTTGCTAACAGCTCGATACTTTGCTGACGTTGACTCACCGTTAACGCATCGGCGTCGCTGAATATTTTCAACACGTTCTGGATGAAATCGCCGTGCGCCTCGGTAAATTTGCGCGTGGCTAAATAGAAGGAGCCGGTTTGGTTGAGCTTGCTGCCATCCGCTAAAACGCGAACATTGCCTTGTAGCAACGCAGCAGAATAGTAGGGATCCCAGATTACCCAGGCATCAACGTCACCCTGCTGAAAAGCAGCGCGCGCATCGGCGGGCGTCAGATAAACGGGCTGAATATCGGTAAAATTTAGCCCGGCTTGCTTAAGCGCACGCAACAGCAGGTTGTGCGAGCTGGATCCTTTTTGAAACGCGACCTTTTTGCCTTTTAAATCGGCAACGCTTTTAAGGGGACTGTTCTTTGCTACCAGGATAACTTCGGCTTTAGGCTTGGGCGGTTCCGAACCGACATACAACAGATCGGCTCCCGCAGCCTGAGCGAAAAGCGGAGGAATATCGCCAGTACTGCCAAAATCGATACTGTTAATGTTCAATGCTTCCAGCATTTGCGGCCCGGCCGGAAACTCAATCCACTGAATTTTGGTGTGGGGAAAACGTTGTTCCAGCATCTGATGAGTCTTAGCCAGCACCATGCTGACCGAGCCCTTTTGATAACCCACGCGGAATTGTGTGGGTTCTGCCTCTGCGGCTTGCGCCTGCGAACCCAGTAATAACAGCGTAGCGGCGAGCCATAGGCCTAATGTCCTTTTCATCAACGCTTCCTTATACAGCCTGGGCGACGGGATAGTGATGGCGCGTCAGCGCCAGCCAGAATGACTCAACCGCTTCATCAAGACGTTGAGACAGCGAAGCTTGCAGCTCAGGTTTACGATCGTAATGAGTAACCTGATAGTCTTCGGCGTAGACGCCATGCAGAATTTCCTGTGCTTTGAGTGCATTCAGCACCGGCTTGAGCGCGTAATCCAGCGCTAACATATGGCCGCTACTGCCGCCAGTGGCTAAGGGCAGCACCACTTTGTGTTCAAGTGCGCGCTCAGGCAGTAAATCCAGTAGCGTTTTCAGGGCACCGGAAAAAGAGGCTTTATATACCGGCGTGGCCACAATCAGCCCGTCTGCATCATTTAAATCTTCGCGCAGCGCCAGCAACGCCGGGGCATCGAAATGCGCATTAAACAGATCGTCCGGCTGGAAATTATGAATATTCCACGGGATCACCTCTACGCCGCGTGCTTCCAGCTTGTGCTGGCAAAGCGTTAGCAGAGAAGTGGAACGTGAAGGAAATCGAGGGCTACCTGCCAGCGTAATAACGTGCATCGTCACTCCTTATAACTAAAAGTTATTGATTATCTATTGTTGAGAACTGATGGCTCATCCTGGCAGAACAGGCGGCGGGGCTTAAATGATTTATCTGGCAATCCAGGTGCAAATTCTGCATATAGCGCAGCCGTTGCCTGTTAGCGAAAACCGGCTGTAGAGGGTGAATTTGAGACAAGTCTTAAAAAACAGTAAATATGTGACGCTACTCATTAAAAGTAATGAAGCGATTTGCTTTTTTCTTTCTGTCTCACTTGCTAATTTATCTTTCCTCAGATTGATTAACTTTTTGATATGTTCAGTTTATGACGTGAAGTCATAAGCGAATTTTCCCTGCGTTGATCAGGATAAAAAACCATAGAAATCAAAAGCGGTTAACCAGACAGAACAATTTTATTTAGGATTAATTGCAAAATTCGCTCTGAAGAAAAATTGCAGTTTAAGAGAAACTGTTGCTGTCAGGCTAAGCCCGGTTAGCATTTCTGATTAATACTCACGACGCATAAAAGTGAATAAATTAAATTAATTTTCAACCAAACTGCGGTTGGTTTTGGTTATTCATGCATATCACTAAAGGATGAAAAATAACCCAGTCGCGATTCATCAATTTCCCATCTAGATAATTCCGCGTATTAAGGATTAAGATTCACTGGCTCAACGAAAGCACAGCTACTTCTTCGTTTATTAAAAAGATTATCGTCTTCTGTTTCCGCGCCTGTATCTGGCGGGCGAACAGTATTGTTCATTTTCTAACAGCAGAGAATCGCATATGTCTGACATCCTTTTATCGGTCATTATTCCGACATATAACGTAGAAAAATACATTGTAGAGTGCGTAGATTCATTGTTACATCAAATTAAAGCGCCCAATGAAATTATCATTGTTAATGATGGTTCAACTGACGGAACCCTGGCTTTAATTGAACAGAATTATGCCCACCTTTCACACATTAAAGTGATTACGATTGAAAACGGCGGGTTAGGTAATGCACGTGATACAGGTGTAGCACTGGCTCAGGGACGTTATATTTTCTTTTGCGATCCCGATGATGTGGTTGTGGAAGGGCTGCTTAGTGAGCTTAAAACAGTCAATGAAACATACCCTGAAACTGACCTGTTTTGCTTCAATTCCTGCGTTTATGAAGATGGGAATAGTCACGTGACCTCACCAAAAGTCCAGCATGAGCAATTTGGTACGCAGCGCCCACAAGAAGTGTTTGCGCGTCTGTTGCGAAATGGCACTTACACATCAGCGGTATGGAATTATGTTGTGAAGAAAGAGGTGATTGAACGGCATCATTTACGGTTTGTTCGCCGCGTACATGAAGATCATAATTTTACGCTTTCCGTTTTTTTGAAATGCAAACAGGCATGGGTGAGTCGTCAGGTCTATTATAAACAGCGAATCCGTAGCGGTTCTTTAACGAACAGTACCAAAGGCGAAGAGTTTTTCTTCCAGCGTTATGATGCCTTTATTCACTCTTACAACACATTAAACAGTTCCTTGTCTAAGTCAAAATGGCGTGCGACTTTAGAAAAAGAGTATCTGACCCATTCGTTTCGGTTGATGATTTATCTTTCACTTTATAATCAGACGCCCGTGCCAGAATATGTGCGTAATGCTATCCGTTTTATGGGGAAAAAAATTAAAACCAGCAGCTTTAAAGAGTGGTTGTTGTTTAATCGCCCTGAAGTGTTTATTGCGTTGCAAACGTATAAAGTGAGAAAAGAGCTGAAGCGTGCCGCCTGATTCTGAAAATCATGTGGAAATATTGTTAATGTCTTGAAGGCGTGAGAAGGTGTTTTATGCAATATGTATAAGGTTGTTGCGACATGGCAAAAGTTCTTGATAAAAGTTTGATGGTTAATATTTTATCCCTGCTGGCGTACCGGGGAGCCTCTTTTTTGTTCCCGCTGGCAACGTTACCTTATCTGGCTCGTATTCTGGGCGTTGAACAGATGGGGGTACTGGCGCTGGCTATCGCCTGTGTCCTCTATTGCAGCACCATCTCGGATTGGGGATTTAATGTTTTCACCACCAAAGATATTGCTCATCACCGGGATGATAAAGAACGTGTAAGCCAGCTATTTTGGTCAACCTTCAACGCCAAACTGATGTTGCTGGTATTAACCAGCGGTATTTTACTGTCTGCGACAGGACTCAATCCGGCCTGGCATCCGTTATTTTTTATTATTCTGGCAAACTGTACCACGCTGATTGGTTCGCTGTTCTCGTTCGGCTGGCTTATGCAGGGATATGAAAAGCTCGGTAAGACGGCGGTCATTGCCACCTTTGGTAATTTCTGCGCCATACCCTTGACCTTTCTGTTAGTAAAAACGCCGCAGGATACCTGGCTTGCCGCTTTGATACCGGGCGCTGTTTCGATGATTAGCGCACTGATCACGCTGAAGTTTGTGCTGGAGATGAAAGTGATTGGCCGCTATCGCTTTGAACCGCAGGAGATAAAACAGCGCATTACCGACAGCATGGACGTATTTATTGCCATCGCCGGGGCGAATCTGTTTAACAGCGTGAATGTGGTGATCCTCGCCAGTTTTACCTCCCATTATATGGTGGGCATTTACAATGGCGCCGATCGCCTGCGTAAAGCGGCTAACTCGGTGCCAGAACAGATTGGCAGCGCTTTTTTTCCGCGTGTAAGCCATCTTTTTGGCCGCGATAAAACTGCCGCGATTGCCGCCACGCGAAAAAGCCTGCTGTTGTCATTTTCACTGAGCCTGTCGATTGTCATTTTTACCTGGCTTTTTGCCGATGACGTGGTGGCATTACTGCTGGGTAAAGATTTTATCCCTTCGGCAAATGTGTTGCGGGTATTTGTGCTGTGTTTCCTGTTTGGCAATATTTCCTATCCGGCCGGACTGCAAATTCTGATCCCGCATGGTTTAGCCCGTCAGCGCATGTTAGTGATGATGGCCGCCGGCGTGGTAAACGTTCCGGTTTGTTGTGTGCTTGCCTGGCAATATGGCGCGCTGGGTGCGGCATGGTCGATGGTTATGGCCGAAGCCTTTGTCTGCATTGGCATTTTTACTCTTATGGCTCGTCATGGTATTCTGCGCGATTATCTGTCTCCCGCTCGCGCCCAGGTCGCCTCTGTGAATGACAGTGCTGTGTAAGATCAACGCAGCGTTAAACGCCTTTCTGCATCCTCGTCGTTCGATTTACTTTTGCGCCAGAGCACTTTACCATTCTGGCGCACATTTTCTTGTGCACTGACTTTCACGATCGTTTCCGCCCTGCAGGAGAGTGCATGCTTTATCCTATCGTCCGACCGGCGCTGTTTAAACTCGATCCCGAGCGCGCGCACGAACTCACCTTTCAGCAATTGCGTTTTATCAGTGGAACGCCGCTGGAAGGGCTGATCCGTCAAAATCTGCCGTCGCGCCCGGTAAGCTGCATGGGGTTATCTTTTAAAAATCCGCTTGGCCTTGCTGCGGGACTCGATAAAAATGCTGAGTGTATTGATGCATTTGCTGCCATGGGTTTTGGCTTTGTGGAAGTGGGAACGGTGACGCCACGTGCCCAGGCGGGTAATGATAAGCCGCGCATGTTTCGGTTAATCGAAGCGGAAGGAATTATTAACCGCATGGGATTCAATAATCTCGGCGTCGATCATCTGGTAGAGAACGTTAAAAAGGCACGGTTTGCGGGTATTCTCGGTATTAATATTGGCAAAAATAAAGATACCCCGGTTGAGCAGGGCAAAGACGATTATCTGATCTGCATGGAAAAGGTGTATGCCCACGCTGGATATATCGCCATTAATATTTCTTCGCCTAATACGCCAGGTTTACGCACGTTACAATACGGCGAAGCGCTGGACGATCTTCTCGCTTCGATTAAAGCAAAACAAAAAGAGCTGGAGCAGCGTCATCTTAAACATGTTCCGATCGCCGTAAAGATCGCGCCGGACCTTTCTGAAGAAGAATTGGTGCAGGTTGCCGATAGCTTAATTCGCCATCACATTGATGGCGTGATTGCGACAAATACCACGCTTGATCGCTCCCTGGTGAATGGCCTTAAACATTGTCACGAAGTGGGTGGACTGAGCGGACGCCCGGTTCAGTCGCGCAGCACCGTGATAATCCAGCGTCTGTCGCAAGAATTGCAGGGCCGCTTACCGATTATTGGCGTGGGTGGGATTGATTCACTCACTGCCGCACGTGAAAAAATGGCGGCGGGCGCGACGTTAGTTCAAATTTATTCCGGCTTCATATATAAAGGACCAGAGTTAATTAAAGCGATCGTCACCCACCTGTAAGATAATTCTCACAATATGGCGCCGGGGGGTTTATTTCTCCCTCCGGCTCGTTTATATTTTGGCCTGTTGCACGCTTTTTCAGCTTTTCTTTATGTTGTTTATTTCGCGACTTTTGCGTTTATTTCAGCGAAGCGGTTTACTACAGGGCACATTATGAAAATCAAACCTGATGATAACTGGCGTTGGTACTTCGACGCTACGCATGACCGGAGGATGCTTGATCTGGCTGACGGTATGCTTTTTCGTTCCCGTTATTCCCGTAAAATGCTCACGCCTGATGCTTTTAGCGAAACTGGGTTTTGTGTTGACGACGCCGCACTTTATTTCACGTTCGAAGAGAAATGTCGTCAAAGTCAGTTAAATAGCGATCAATGCGCCGAGTTAGTATTAAACGCGTTGGTTGCCGCACGCTTTCTTAAACCCCTGATGCCAAAAAGCTGGCATTTTTCCAGCCAGCAACAAAATCTGCAGCCCGCTGTTGGCGAAATAGTCGAAGTGACGCTGGCCGACAGTGGCGAGCAGGCACAACTGCTGGTTGTCGAAAAGGGCGACAATGCCGCGCTCTGTTTGCTGGCGCAACCTGCATTAACGCTCGCAGGTAAAGGAATGGTATTGGGCGATGCGATTAAGGTCATGAACGATCGCCTGCAGCCCTGTCACCAGGAAAATGCAACGCGCTACGCCCGCGCGGTATAGTCACTTAAGCCAGTTCAATATCGCCTGCTGGAATGCAGCTGCAACTCAGGATAGTGCCATCCGCACGAATGGCGCTTTGCTTCAGCGCTTTTACCTCGCCCGAAATCAATGTGACTTTACAGCTGCCACACAATCCTGCCCGACAGGAATAGGGAATGCGGTAACCCTGCATTTCTAACTGCTCAAGTAATATTTGCTGATTATCACCGCAGAATGGTTGTCCCTGATAATCAATGGTGAGTCTGGCTTGCGCCTGTTGTTGCGGTTTCAACGTTTCCACTACCGCGCCAGCGCCGTACGCACGCGGCGTATGGCGTTTTAGCACCGTCATTTCATCGCCCACGCGGATAATACCGCTGTTACGAGCAACAAGATTAAGGCCAAAATCAATGTCGCCGCTGCCATCTTGTGCGCTACGAAAGTTTTGCAGGGTGGCGAGCGGCTGACCATCGGGATGTTTGCGGCCACTTTCCGGGCTAACGGTGGTAAATACGCAGCGGCTACAGGGTTTCGGGACCTCAAACGTGACGCCACCAATCTGGATCTCAGCCCAGCTATCTTCGTCCCAGGCGGATGCGCCGTTCACGACCAGGTTGGGACGGAACTGTTCTATACGCACGCTGGCAGGGCAGCGTTGCTGCAAATCCTGCAATGAGGCGCTGTTTATCAGCAGGAAGGGATAGCCATCGGCGAAGCCCAGCGGTACGGTGGCGAAGCGCTTAACCCGACGGGAAGGTTGTGGCCCCACCCAACGCAGCTGTACTTCGCGCGGAAAGAAGTGACTAAGCCACTGATTGATGGCTTCCGGCGCAATGCGCGAGGTGAAATGATTGCCCCACACCTCGGTCGGCTCTTCCTGGAGGGCAAAATCACTGAAGCGAATCAGTGACTGACTGCCGTCAGGCGCCTGCAGAAATAAACCATCCGGCAATACCGCGGGGGTGAAACGCACCATCTCAGGGTACTGACGCGCCGTAATAAAGGTGCCATTCGGCTCGGTCACCATGAAGATGCGATCAAATGCCAGGCCGCTGTCCAGCACCTGAGCATGAGAGAGGTGCAGTCCACGCATTGATTTAACGGGATGAATAAATAAGCGGGAAAGCGTAATCATGAAGATCTCCTTGAAACCAGGCGCGCAAGACAAAAGAAGCTAACTTTATGACATAGGTCTCTGATTCGCTATAATGCGTAACAATTTTCTCAAGAGTAAAAAGTGACGATATGAATTCTCTGTTTGCCAGCACGGCGCGTGGGCTCGAAGAGCTGTTAAAAAGTGAGCTGGACGCGCTGGGCGCGCAAGATTTGCAAGTCGTACAGGGAGGCGTTCACTTCGTGGCTGATGACCGCATCATGTATCAAAGCCTGATGTGGAGCCGCCTGGCGTCGCGTATCCTGTTGCCGCTGGGCGAGTTTGGCGTCTACAGCGATCTTGACCTTTATCTTGGCGCGCAGGGCGTTGACTGGCCAGCAATGTTTGGCAGCGACAAAACTTTTGTGGTGCATTTTAGCGGTACTAACGATTCAATCCGTAACAGCCAGTTTGGCGCATTAAAAGTAAAAGATGCCATTGTAGACAGCTTTACCCGCAAAAACCTGGCGCGCCCGAATGTTGATCGTGAACAGGCCGATATTCGCATTAACGTCTGGTTAAATGATGATCGTGCCAGTATCTCGCTGGATCTGAGCGGCAGCGCGCTGCATCAGCGCGGGTATCGTCAGCAAACCGGTCAGGCGCCGCTCAAAGAGAATCTTGCTGCTGCAATTGTGCTGCGTTCTGGCTGGGAACCGAGCACGCCGTTAATTGATCCGATGTGCGGCTCCGGCACGCTACTGATTGAAGCCGCATTAATCGCCTGCGATCGCGCGCCAGGTCTGTTGCGTAAACACTGGGGCTTTACCGCCTGGGAACAGTTTAACGCCGTGTTATGGTCTGAAGTAAAAAGCGAAGCTCAAGCCCGCGCACGTGCTGGCACTGCGGCGGCGAAGGCGCGCTTCTTTGGCTATGACAACAACGGACGCGTACTGGAATGGGCGCAGGCCAATGCTCGCCGCGCAGGTGTCTTTGAGCTATTTACCTTTGCCCAACAGGATGTATTAACGCTGACTCATCCGCTGGCAGCAGAGATTCACGGTACGGTATTGAGCAATCCGCCGTATGGCGAACGTCTGGAAAGCGAACCCGCGCTGATCGCGCTGCACAGCCAGCTGGGTCGTATCATGAAACAGCATTTCGGCGGCTGGAACTTGTCGCTGTTTAGCGCCTCGCCGGATTTGCTGAGCTGCCTGCAACTGAGGGCCGATCGCCAGTTTAAAGCCAAAAACGGCCCACTGGATTGTGTGCAGAAAAACTATCAGCTGTCGGTAAACAGCAGCGAGGGCGCCAGTCAGATCGCTGAAGATTACGCCAACCGCCTGCGTAAAAACCTCAAGAAATTAGAGAAGTGGGCACGTCAGGAAAAAATTGACTGCTACCGTATTTATGACGCTGATCTGCCGGACTATAACGTGGCGGTCGATCGTTACGCCGATTGGGTGGTCATTCAGGAATATGCACCTCCGAAAACGATTGATCCTAATAAAGCACGTCAGCGCCTGTTTGACGTGATCAGCGCGACGTTAACGGTGCTGGAACTGCCAGCGAATCGCCTGATTCTAAAAACGCGTGAGCGCCAGAAAGGCAAAGCGCAGTACCAGAAGCTGAGCGAAAAGGGTGATTATTTTGAGGTGCAGGAGTTTAACGCCCGCTTCTGGGTGAACCTGACCGATTACCTTGATACGGGTTTGTTCCTCGATCACCGTATTGCCCGTAAAATGCTCGGCCAGATGAGTCAGGGTAAGGATTTTCTTAACCTGTTTGCCTACACCGGCACGGCCAGCGTTCATGCCGGTCTGGGTGGAGCACGGTCCACCACTACGGTGGATATGTCGCGCACTTATCTGGAGTGGGCGGAGCGTAATCTGCGTCTGAATGGCCTGACGGGACGACAGCATCGCCTGATGCAGGCGGATTGCCTGAGCTGGCTGCATGAAAGTGATGAGAGCTTTGACCTGATCTTTATCGATCCGCCAACCTTCTCCAACTCCAAACGAATGGAAGAAAGCTTCGATGTGCAGCGTGATCACATGATGCTGATGCGTAATCTGAAACGTTTGCTGCGTCGCGGCGGCACAATTATGTTTTCCAATAATAAACGTGGTTTCAAAATGGATCTGGAAGGGCTGAAAGCGTTAGGCCTGCAAGCGCAGGATATTACTCAGAAAACCCAATCGCAGGATTTCGCACGTAACCGCCAAATTCACAACTGCTGGTTAATCACTCACGCCGGTAAGGAATAAGTTTACATGTCATTAATCAGTATTCACGGTGCCTGGCTCTCCTTCAGCGATGCTCCGCTGTTAGATAACACCGAACTGCACATCGAAGAAAATGAGCGCGTTTGTCTGGTTGGCCGTAACGGAGCCGGTAAATCCACCCTGATGAAAATCATCAATGGCGAACAGCCGCTGGATGATGGCCGCATCATTTATGAAACCGATCTGGTGGTTTCACGCCTGCAACAGGATCCACCACGCAATATTGCCGGTTCAGTGTACGATTTCGTCGCCGAAGGGGTGGAGGAGCAGGCTGAACACCTGAAGGCCTATCACGCCATTTCTCATGTGGTGATGGAAGACCCTAGCGAAAAAAACCTGAATGAGATGGCGCGTCTGCAATCCATTCTCGACCATCAAAATTTGTGGCAGCTGGAAAGTCGTATTACCGACGTGTTGCAGCAGATTGGCCTGGAACCCGACACCGAGCTATCGTCGCTGTCGGGCGGCTGGCTGCGTAAAGCTGCACTGGGACGCGCGCTGGTCAGTAACCCTCGTGTTTTATTGCTGGATGAACCAACGAACCACCTTGATATTGAAACCATCGACTGGCTGGAAACTTTCCTGAAAACCTTTACCGGCAGTATCGTGTTTATTTCTCACGATCGCTCTTTTATCCGCAATATGGCGACGCGTATTGTCGATCTTGATCGCGGCAAGCTGGTTTCCTGGCCGGGTAATTACGACCAGTATCTGGAAGGTAAAGAAGAAGCGCTGCGGGTCGAAGAGATGCAGAACGCTGAATTTGATCGCAAGCTGGCGCAGGAAGAAGTGTGGATCCGCCAGGGCATCAAAGCGCGTCGCACGCGTAATGAAGGTCGCGTACGTGCGTTAAAAGCATTACGCCGGGAGCGCTCAGAACGCCGCGAAGTGATGGGCAAAGCCAACATGCAGGTTGGTGAAGCCTCGCGTTCTGGCAAAATCGTTTTCGAAATGGAAAACGTTGATTACGCGGTGAACGGTAAAGTGCTGGTGAAGAATTTCACTTCACAGGTGCAGCGCGGCGATAAGATCGCCCTAATAGGCCCAAATGGCTGCGGTAAAACCACGCTGCTGCGCCTGATGTTGCAGCAGCTGAAAGCTGACAGCGGACGCGTGCATTCCGGCACCAAACTGGAAGTCGCTTACTTCGATCAGCACCGGGCAGAACTTGATCCCGATCGTACCGTGATGGATAACCTGGCTGAAGGTAAGCAGGAGGTGCTGGTGAACGGCAAGCCGCGCCATGTGCTGGGTTATTTGCAGGATTTCCTGTTCCATCCGAAACGCGCCATGACGCCAGTGCGTGCGCTATCGGGCGGGGAGCGAAATCGCTTGCTGCTGGCGCGTTTGTTCCTGCGGCCAAGCAATCTGATGATTCTGGATGAACCGACCAACGACCTGGACGTAGAAACGCTGGAACTGCTGGAAGAGCTGATCGATGGTTATCAGGGGACGGTTTTGCTGGTAAGCCACGATCGTCAGTTTGTCGATAATACGGTTACGGAATGCTGGATCTTTGAGGGTAATGGCGAAATCGGTACTTTTGTTGGCGGTTATCACGATGCGCAGCAGCAGCGCGCGGCTTACAAACAGCAGAAAGTGAGCACGGCAGCTAAACCTTCCGATACTGCGGCCAAACCGCTGGCAGAAAAAAATGTTTCTGCCAAACGCAACGTGAGCAAACTAAGTTATAACCTGACACGGGAACTGGAACAGCTGCCGCAAAAGCTCGAACAGCTGGAAGGGCGTATCGGTGAATTGCAGGCAAAAATGAGCCATCCAGATTTCTTCAGTCAGCCGCATGATAAAACCCAGCCGGTTTTAGATGAGCTGGCACAAACGGAACAGGAACTGGAAACCGCGTTTACTCGCTGGGAAGAGCTTGAGTCACTGAAAAACGGTGGGTAATCAAAAGGGATAAAGGATGTGTTCAGCAGAGAAAACGGGCGCGTGGATGTTGTGCCCGCAATGCGATTTGATGGTCAGGTTGCCGGATATTCCCGTTGGCAGCCGGGCATCCTGTCCGCGTTGCCACACTACCTTAACGGCTAACTGGTACGAACCGCGTAAGCGTCCCACCGGATATGCGCTGGCAGCCCTGTTCATGTTGCTGCTGGCTAATCTTTTTCCTTTTATCACCATGAAAGTGGCCGGGATCAGCAGCCAGATCACCCTGATGCAAATTCCACAGGTCATGGTTTCTGAGGATTACAGCAGTCTTGCCACTCTGTTTTTACTGTTTGTGCAGGGCATTCCTGCCTTTTGTATGTTAACCATCATCCTGTTGGTAAACCCCGCCAAAATGCCAACCGGGCTGCTACGGATTTTGGCGCGGGTTCTGTTCCAGCTGCGTAGCTGGGGCATGGCTGAAATTTTTATGGCTGGCGTATTGGTCAGTTTCGTCAAGCTAATGGCATATGGTGACATTGGATTACAAACAAGTTTCTGGCCGTGGTGCCTGTTTTGTCTGCTGCAATTGCGGGCATTTCAATGTGTTGACCGCCGCTGGGTGTGGCAGCAAATCGCGCCCATGCCCGCGTTGCGACATCCGCCTGAAGTTGGCGTCAGTGGTTTGCATCAGGGGTGTCGTTCTTGCCCTTGCTGCACTGCAATCTTACCTGTTGAACAACATCAATGCTCACGCTGTGGCGTCAGTGCAAATGCGCGCCGCAGGCACAGCCTGCAATGGACGCTGGCACTGCTGCTTACATCAGTGATGTTGTATGTTCCTGCTAATCTGATGCCGATTATGGTCACCGAAACGCTCGGCAATGCTTACCCTTCCAATATTATGGCGGGGGTAATTTTGTTATGGAGCGATGGATCTTATCCGGTTGCGCTGGTGATTTTCATCGCCAGCATTATGGTGCCCACGCTAAAGATGCTGGCCATTGGCTGGTTATGCTGGGATGCCAGCGGACGTGGACGCCGCGATAGCCATAAAATGCATCTGATTTATGAAGTCGTCGAATTTGTGGGCCGTTGGTCAATGATCGACGTGTTTGTGATTGCCGTGCTTTCATCGCTGGTGCGCATGGGACAATTAATGAAAGTGTATCCGGCATGGGGAGCGGTATTGTTTGCAATGGTGGTCATTTTGACCATGATTGCCGCAATGGCCTTTGACCCTCGTCTGATCTGGGATCGTGTAAGTGAAAATAAATTGAAGGAGCCGCGTCTTGACGGAAACTAATCACGGCCATGCAAAAGTGGAACAGATTAAGCGCTGGTCGCCAGTCTGGATTATCCCCATCGTTACGCTATTAATTGGCGGATGGATTTTGTTTTATCACTTCAGTCATCAGGGCCCGGAAGTCACGCTGATTACCGAGAATGCAGAAGGCATTGAAGCGGGCAAAACCACCATTAAAAGCCGTAGCGTTGATGTCGGCGTGGTGGAAAGCGCGGTTCTGACTGATGACTTGCATCATGTTGAGATCAAGGCGCGGTTAAATGCCGGTATGGAAAAGCTGTTGCACGGCGACAGTGTTTTCTGGGTGGTAAAGCCGCAGATCGGTCGTGAAGGCATTACTGGCTTAGGAACTTTACTTTCCGGGGCGTATATCGAACTGCAGCCCGGCAGCAAAAATGAGCAACCAGAGCAATATCAGCTGCTGGATGCGCCACCACTTGCGCCGCCTGATGCCAAAGGCATTCGTATTATTCTCGACAGCAAAAAAGCCGGGCAGCTTAATCCAGGCGATCCGGTGCTGTTCCGCGGTTATCGCGTAGGGACAGTAGAAACCAGCACTTTCGATACGGATAAGCGCATGATGACGTATCAGCTGTTTATCGGTGCCCCTTACGATCGTCTTGTGACGACCAATGTGCGCTTCTGGAAAGACAGCGGAATTGCGGTCGATATGTCAGCTTCGGGGATGCGTGTAGAAATGGGGTCATTGACCACGCTATTCAGTGGTGGCGTCAGTTTTGACGTACCAGATGGCAGGGATTTAGGTAAAGCCGCAGCGAACAAAGCGGATTATCACCTGTTTGACGATCAACGCAGCATCCAGGATTCGCTATATAACGATCATATCGATTACCTGATGTTCTTCAGCGATTCAATTCGTGGCCTGCAGGCGGGGGCGCCGGTTGAGTTTCGTGGTATTCGCCTCGGTACGGTTTCTGAAGTGCCGTTTATGAAGGTGGGAGTCGATCAGGCGCTAAACAACGATTACCGCGTTCCCGTGTTAATTCGTATCGAACCGGATCGCTTTATCAATCGTCTGGGCGAAAACTTCAATCTTGAACAGCATCTTCAGGATGGTAAGAAACGTGGCCTGCGCGCAACGCTGAAAACCGGCAATCTGTTATCCGGTTCACTGTACGTTGATCTCGATTTCTACGATAACGCACCAGCTTATAAAGGACCGGATAAGGTTCTGGGCTATGAAATTATTCCAACTGTGAGCGGTGGTTTAAATCAGATCCAACAGAAACTGATGGCGGCACTGGACAAAATCAATGGGTTACCGCTGGACAACATGATTTCGCAGGCGACCGGGACGCTCAAAGAGAGCCAGAGCACCCTACGAGATCTGCAGCATACCATTGATAATATCAACAACCTCACCGGCAGCCCGGCCATGAAAACCTTGCCTGCGGATATGCAGCAAACTTTGCGTGAGCTGAATCGCAGCATGAAAGGGCTACAGCCGGGATCGCCCGCGTACAGCAAGCTGGTGGGTGATATGCAACGCCTGGATCAGGTTTTGCGCGAACTTCAGCCGGTACTGAAAACGCTGAATACGAAGAGTAACGCGTTGGTGTTTGAAGCCAAACCGGGACAAGATCCCCAGCCAAAGAGGGCGAAACAGTGAAAAAAGGGTTAATGCTTTTTGCCGCGCTCGCGCTGAGTGCGTGCAGTAACACCATCGATACGACCTATTATCAGCTGCCTTCCGGGGCAGCTTCAATGCAGGTAAGCAGCAGCGGTCAGGCGACAGCACAACCGACCTTATGGGTGCAGCAGGTAACGGTGCCGGATTACCTGGCCGGGAATGGTCTGGTGTATCAAACCAGTGATGTGAAATACGTTATCGCCGCGAACAATCTTTGGGCCAGCCCGCTTGATCAGCAGTTGCAGCAAACGTTGATTACTAATCTCAGCAAGGCGTTACCGGGAAGGCTGGTTTCAGGCTCCCCGCTCGGCGCGCAACATGACACGCTGAACGTGACAGTGACCGGTTTTCAGGGCCGCTATGATGGTCATGCTGTGATTAGCGGTGAGTGGACGCTGGAACATCAAGGAAAATTAACGAAACGCGCGTTTAATCTTATCCTGCCACAAACGGAAGACGGCTATGACGCACTGGTGAGAACGCTAGCTGTAGGCTGGCAACAAACTGCACAGCAAATCGCGAATAGTGTTGTGACATTAAATTAGGATTAATACGACTGATAAGCTAAGCCCTTGATTAATCATGTTGTTAGCGTGGTGATGGTTAAGGGCTTTTCATAGACGAATCAGCAGGATAGAGAAATTAACTGCATCACAAAATCGAAAATTTTTGTCTGATTAAGGTCACATTTATGACATTGGCGTGAATATTGCGCATTGATCTTTCTCTTCAGAGAGGTTAGAACATTAAAGTGGTTGAACATTAATTCGCCACCTTTTTCTTTCCACCAGATTCCACAGACCTGATATGAGGGACACGGAGTATGAAGAGACAGAAACGAGACCGCCTTGAGCGCGCCCATTCACGAGGTTACCAGGCAGGCATTACAGGACGCTCAAAAGAGATTTGTCCGTACCAAATGATCGACGCTAGGTCTCACTGGTTGGGAGGTTGGCGACAAGCCATGGAGGACAGGTCGGCAGCAGTTGCTTAGCCGGAATGTCATAGAAAAAGGAAAGAACCTCCGCTGAGCGCGGAGGTTTTCGTTTCTGCGTCTTAGAAAGCAGCGGTATCTTTGAAAAGACCGACTTTCAGATCGCTGGCAGAGTAGATCAGATTACCATCGACAAATACTTCGCCATCCGCTACGCCCATAACCAGTTTACGGTTAATCACACGCTTGAAGTGGATACGGTAAGTCACTTTTTTCGCTTCCGGCAGTACCTGGCCGGTGAATTTTACTTCACCCACGCCAAGCGCCCGGCCTTTACCTTCGCCGCCTAACCAACCCAGATAGAAACCAACAAGCTGCCACATAGCATCAAGGCCCAGACAGCCTGGCATGACGGGATCGCCAATAAAGTGGCAGCCAAAGAACCATAAGTCGGGATTAATATCCAGCTCGGCTTCAACAAAACCTTTATTAAATTTCCCGCCGTCTTCGGTCATTTTGACCACGCGGTCCATCATCAGCATGTTACCTGATGGGAGCGGTGGGCCATTTTCGCCAAACAATTCACCGCGACCAGATAAAATCAGGTCTTCTTTGGTATAGGATTCGCGTTTATCTACCATGTTTTCAATAAGCCTTGTTTTAGTGAATCACGAATGTTAGCGAACAGTTGTACGCTGAGCAAATCGGATTAGCGGTGGTTAAACCAGTTGAGCCAACGTAGCGGCCACGGACGCTGCACGGTGTCCTGCTGTTGGTTCAGTTGGCTGATACGTTCCTGGATAGTGTGCAGCAGGCAATCACCTTCGCTATCTGCGCTGTTCCAGTCTTTACCGGTCAATAAAGGCAACGCCTCGTCGGCACGATCAATTGCCCAGATATGAAAACGGCCTTGTTCAACCGCACTGACCACTTCCTGATTCAGGCAAAGGTGGCGCACATTACAGGCAGGGATAATCACGCCTTGCTGGCCGGTCAGTTCACGCTGATGGCAAATATCAAAAAAGCCTTCAATTTTTTCATTCAAGCCGCCAACCGGCTGGACATTACCGAACTGATCGACTGATCCAGTCACTGCAATTTGTTGATTAACCGGCTGATTAGCCAGTGCGCTGATTAATGCGCAAAGCTCGGCTAAAGAAGCGCTGTCACCATCAACTTCTGAATAAGATTGCTCAAACACCAGCGATGCGGAGAAAGGCAACTGTTGCTCAAGCTCCAGTTCAGCAATCAAATACGCCTGCATAATCATCATGCCTTTGGCATGAATATTACCGCCAAGCTCAGCTTTACGCTCGACATCGGTAAACTCGCCGTCGCCAGGATGCACTACGCAGGTAATACGAGAAGGATCGCCCCATGCACGTGGATGACCAGGGTATTCCACTACCGACAGGCCATTAATCTGACCTACAACTTCACCTTCGGTTTCAATTAAAATCTGCTTAAGCAGAATTTCATCACGCATCCGCTCGTTAAGGTAATTTTCACGCCATAAACGTGCATCAAGCGCCTCACGTAACGTCTCAGCATTGACACTTTCGCCCATCAGAGAGGATTCACGAATCTGTCGCAGCAACCAGCGCGGGCAAAGCGGTAATGTTTCCTGATCACCGCTATAGCGCACACCTTCTTTGATTAATTCCGGCCAAAAGTCAGCTTCTGGCAGGGGAAGGTTGGCTTGCACGGCCAAATCGCCAGCCCAGCGACACCACGCCAGCATGTCGTTTTCATCCAGCACCTGTATGTTTTCTTCAAATTCAGTGTAGATGGCCATTTCATGCGCTTCGGGATCCAGCTCCTGAAATTCTGCCAGAGCTTCACGATCGCCGCACAGGACCAGCTTTAACTGTAATGGAAGCGGCGGAATGGAAACGGGAAGCGGGCGACGTTCGTCCGGAGAAATCCAGTCGACAAAGCCTTGTTCAATACATTTTTTCAAGTGTAACCACAGTAGCGGCTGAGCCAGTAAAGAACGTAGCGACAGAATAAGGGTGCCGCCATTGGCACGATGAATCAGACCGGGTTCGAGCTGAATGCGTTCTTTATGGGTGCGGACGCAGCCAAACAACGGCTCCATTTCAATCCATTCAGCAAAATGTATTCCGCCCTGGCTGGTGAACGGGCGCTCTGCATTAGACGGCGGTTGCAAAGTGACGTTATCCGCCATGATATGGTAATCGCCGCCAGATAAAGTGGGCGAGGCGCCAACGAAGCGTTGAGCGGATTGCGCGATAAGCGAAAGGTAGTCGCGATTTTCCTGGCTGCGAATTAACAACAGCGGAAAACCTTGTGATTGATGATGTAAATGCGCCAGTGCATTAAGCAGTCGCGGCTGAACGGATGCCAGCGAATCGGTTTTTTCGTCAGCAATTCGGGAGAAAACGGATTGGTATTGCGAACTATCCGGCTGTAAGTATTGCCACGTAAGTTGAGTGCTGGTCAAAATAATCGCATTTCATCTGATTTAAGAAAAGCGCGATTATACAGGAAACACCCTTGTTTATCACGGCGGAGTTCCAATCGGAGATGTGACACCGGCAACATGTTTTTCGTTGCTACATCGGGGAAAAAAGCTGTTATTCTTAGATCGTTACGTGATCACGATGAGATTCCGATGAAATACCAGCAACTCGAAAATCTTGAATGTGGATGGAAGTGGAAATACCTGGTGAAAAAACATCGGGAAGGTGAACTGATCACGCGTCACCTTGAGCTAAGCGCTGCCCAGGCTGCGGTGGATTTGCTATTGTCGATGGAAAATAATCCCACAGAGGTGAGTGACTGGATTGCCAACCATATTCACCCCGATCTGGACAATCGCCTTAAACAAACCATTCGTGCGAGGCGCAAGCGCCACTTCAATGCCGAGCATCAGCATACCCGCAAAAAATCTATCGATTTAGAATATCTGGTCTGGCAGCGACTGGCTGGTCTGGCACAACGAAGGAACAGTACGTTGTCAGAGACAATTGTGCAGTTAATCGAAGATGCGGAACGTAAAGAGAAGTATGCCACGCAGATGTCGAGTCTTAAGCAGGATCTGCAAGCGATTTTAGGCAAATCAGGAACGGAGAGTGACTGATTTTTTGCTACGTGCAGCATAATGCTGAGAAGTTTTGACAACGGTTACTGAAAAACAGGCATAAAAAACCCCGCCAGAGCGGGGTTTTTCTTACGTAATAACTTAAGCCTGAGGCTGAGTAACTACGTCTTTGATGCCTTTAACGTCGATTTCAACACGACGATCTGGGCCCAGGCAGTCGATCAGGGCATTGCGGCCTTTCACGCTATCACAAGTGTTGCCGGTAACTGGGTTAGATTCGCCCATGCCACGTGCAGAGATCTTGTTAGATGGGATACCTTTTGATACCAGGTAATCTACCACTGATTGAGCACGTTTCTCAGACAATTTCTGGTTGTACTGGTCTGAACCGATGCGGTCAGTGAAGCCCAGAACAACAACAGAGCCATCTTTAGGATCCATTGAGCTCAGCTGGCTGTACAGCTGATCCAGAGCCTGTTGGCCTTCTGGTTTCAGGGTAGATTTGTTGAAGGTGAACAGAACGTCAGACTTCAGAGTGAAACGCTTAGTTTCAACAACCGGTGCTGGCGCTGGCGCTGGCGCTGGTGCCGGAGCGGCTTCATCCTGACCGAAGCGGTAAGAAACACCTACGCTCAGCATGCTGTTATCAGGACGTGTACCAACGGTAGCGGCGTCACCGATGTTGTTAACCCACTGGTAGTCCAGTCGGGTCGCCCAGTTTTTGGTCAGAGCGTATTCAACACCCACTGCTGCCAACGGAGAAACACCGGTGTCGTGGTCGCTGATACGGCCATAGGTTGGATTAGACTGTGTGGAATCCGCACGCCATACCATGCCACCCAGACGGGTATAAATGTCCAGGTCGTCAGTAATTGGGTAGCTCAGTTTAGCAGCCAGCTGGATGCCTTGTGCTTTGAATGCGCCGTTAGTTACAGTGCCTTTGTTTGGCATGCGACCCAGCCAGTCATAGCCCAGTTCAAAGCCCAGGTATGGGTTTGCCTGGTAACCAAGGAATGCGCCAGCACCCAATTGGCTTTCATGAGTTGGACCGTTGTTGTTCTCGTAACCGTTACCGTAGTAACCAGTATCGTGATACTGAGACCAGCCCAGTTTAGCACCGGTGTACCAGGTGTTATCTTTCGGAGCGGCCTGCGCTACGGTAGCGAAGCCAGCCAGTGCCACTGCAATTGCGATAGCTGTCTTTTTCATTTTGCGCCTCGTTATCATCCAAATAGGCAATGAGCAAAAAGGTTGCTCTTGGTTTAATCCTTCGCCGGGTCAAAACGCTCGCTTATGACTCTACCGAAAAAACGGAGGTTATTGAGCACCCTGGCGAGATAAAGTCTACAACGAGATTGGAAACTTACAAGTATGATGTGATGCGCTACTGTAAAAAAACAGCGGTTTATACACAAATTCTAACAATTGACATGGCCTTCTCGCCATAGCAGAAAAGGTAAAAAAGCTGCTAAGCCCTTGTCAATACAGGAAGGAAGATAATCAGTGAGTTAGCGCTGAACAAGAAGAAAATTATCCTGAGATAAATCCCGTTTTTACTTAATGAAACAAATCCGACTGAATTTTTGGCGGATTTTGTGGTCGGAGTGGCGCTTCTGCTGAATTACCGGAGCGCAAAATCAGGCCCAGCGCTTCACCTTCTGCTGCTGCCCGTTCAAGCTCACGTCGCTCTTCCTCATCCAGTTCATAGGGAATCCACGCCAGTACGACACTATAATTCCCCGTCCGTAAAGCTTTTATCATGGTTTCTACGGTATTAAAGCGATCAGAATCAGCAATATGCATACTCTTTTCCAGGGGCAGTCCTGACTGTTGTAACCAGGCGCGATTTAGCTTATGCGCAGGTGTTAACCACAACTGCCAGCGAGATTGCTGACTCAGTTGCTGTAGCAACGGCAACAACAACATCTGCATCATACCTGGCTGTTCACTATAGCGTAATTCAGTAATCCAGCCGCTGTTATAAGTTGGCATGGATGAGGACGTATAACGGTGAGCCAGGCGCGCATTGTTCGTATATTGTGTTCGCATAAGTTAATCACTCAACAGGGTGCTGTATGGATATACAGTAATGTTATCTTGGATGAAGATCAACCCAAATTTCTGAAAATACCTCGCAAAATCGACAGAAGTTCCGGTCAGAATGCATTTATTCATTGAACCTGTTACGTCTTTTTCTTATCTTCTAAATGGCTGAATAAAAAGGTGTTTAAGTTATTTCCTGTACAGGGAGGTGGTACAATGAAGAAAGCACATCAGGTAGTTGAACGCTCCAGAGAATGTTTAGCGTCGTTAGGAAAAATCGAGTCACGAACGCAATTCGGGGGTTACGCTTTAGCTGTAGAGCAGGTCGTTTTCGCTTTGATAAACGAAGACGAACTCTATCTGCGCGCCAGTGAGGCACTGCGTGAGTACGTCGTTAAATGTCCGCTGGAGACGCTCGTTTTCCGTAAACGCGGTATACCGGTAAATCTTAACTATTTCAAAGTTGATGAGGCGCTTTGGTGCAACGCTGAACGTCTGATCGCGCTCTCGGCATCTTCGCTGCAGACTGCCCAGTCTGAATTACAATCCAGGCATACCTCGGTGCGATTAAAAGATCTGCCCAATCTCAGCCTTCGGATGGAGCTGATGTTACGAGAGGTAGGGATCTGCACTGTTAAGCATTTATGTGAGACGGGTGCCAAACAATGCTGGCTTAAACTTAAAGCTATCAACCAGCACGTTGGGCTTAATACTTTACTGGCGTTACAGGGCGCCATATCGGGTCACCATCACGCCGCCTTACCCCAGGCAGTAAAGGCGGAGCTGAGTGAGTGGTATCAGAACACCGTTAAGCACACGCTGAACACAGAGAGTTCCGGACATTAATTCATCGCCAGCGTGCGACGCAGGCGCGCAATATCGGGTAATAGCGCAACCAGCAATCCCAACTGTTGCAATACCAGCGGCGCACGCGTATTAGGATCGGCAGACAATTCATTGATTCGTTGCGCGAGCGAAAAACGCATTTCTTCTGCCTGAATGTCGCTTACGGTGTCTATCTGTAAAACATCCTCAACATAGCAAACCGTGTCATCCAGCAAAGTGAGAAGCCCTGATTCGGTGATCTTGTCACGATGTGCACCGAGCGCTGAAATATAGCTCAGAAAAGAGTGGTTCAGGCAAAGCAACTGGAAGGCGGATTCACGCAGCTTATGGTTAGGTCGCGTCTCGCTGCTTATATTTGAAACCACCGATGCCAATTCTGCATCGGCATTATGCGCATCGCGACGGGCAATGCGGTAAGCCAGTCGATTGTCTTTTCCCTGGTGATACTGTTCCATAATGGCATCAAGGTAGCGGCAATTAGCATTCAGGGTACGCTCAGCGACCCGCGGTAGCTGACGGAAACGCCAGTCGGGCCAGATAAATGCCACGGCAAACCATGCTAAAGCGCATCCCAGCAATGTATCCACCACGCGAGGCAAGGCAACGTCGAACCCTTCGCCCAGCAGGTTGAAGCATAATAACACCAGTAAGGTGATGAATAGCGTGGCCTGCGCATATTGTACCTGGCGAAAAGCGAAAAAAAGTACGCCGCTCAGCACGATCAGGATTAACTGTCCTTCTACCGACGGCACCAGCCATAAAACCGGCAAGCCAATAGCAATACCCGCCAGCGTTCCGCCAATACGTAACGCCAGACGCCGCTGAGTCGCGTTGTAATTGGGTTGGCAGACAAACAGACTGGTGAGCAAAATCCAGTAACCGCGTTCCACGCCGGTAACCTGGATAAAGGCGTAACCGATACAAAGTACTACTGACATTCGCACCGCATGGCGAAACAGAGCAGAAGTGGGTGATAGGTGACGACTGATCCGCAGACGAATATCGCTCCATCCATTCAGCCCTTCCCGCGAAAGCAAATTATCGCTGTGCTGTGGATCGTCGGCAGCCAGTGCCTGCTCGGATTCAATTGACGCTAATTGTGCATCAATCGCCTGTAAGTTGCGTAACAACCAATATAAGGCGCGAATATGCGCCGCTTCCGGTTCGCGCTGAGCCAGCCTTTCTATCGCTTTATGCAGGCGATCAAACGCACGCTCAAACCGGCTGTCATGTTCCCAGCGTTCCCGCATTAGAATGCACTGAGCCAGCTGGCGGCAAGCTTGCGCCTGCATATTTAACAGACGCTGAAAGCGAAACAGAATTTCATTGTAACGCCAGTCACCGCGCAATAAGTGATATTGCAAGTGTGATGAGCTGACGCGCTCATGAATATCTTGCGCCACGAAATAATAGTGCAAACTCCGTCGCGTACCGCGAGAACCCCGATCGCCGCGTAAACGGCTTTGCAAGGTCGTTTTGGTCAGATTAAGCTGCGCCACCAGTTGGCTGTTCACCATAGCGGTATTAATTAATGAGGCGTCACTCTCTTCATTGCCATCCGGGTCAAACAAATTGGCTTTGGCTTCCAGGTAACGCGCAAGCTGAGAATAGCTGCCCGCCAGTTGTTCTTGTACCGGCCGCACTGGAAACATCAAATGACCCAGCAAAGTCAAGAAGTTGTACCAGAGTGCGCCCATCAACAGCAGCATTGGTTGCATATACCATTGTGAAAACAGGCCGATGCCCAGCATGGTATAAACAGCAATTAACAGTGCGCCGAAAGCAATAGTGGCGTAACGTTGACCCAATGCACCCAGCAGGATAAATCCCCAGCTGGAAAGCGCCAGACCGACAATGAAAGCCACAGGATGAGGGAAGAGCAACTCCACGGAAACAGAGGCAATACAAAAGCATAACAGTGTGATGAGCAAATTTTTCAGACGTCCGGTCAGACGATCGTCTAAATCAGCCAAAGCTGCTGCGACCACGCCCAGGGTGAGCGGAATCGTCCATTCGATTTGACTCAGCCACCACGGCACTGCAGCACAGCCTGCCAGGGCAAAGAAGATGCGCAACAGATAGCGCCAGGTGCTGTTAAATAAATATTGCCGCCATCCCGGCAATGATTTTGACATCATATTAATAGCGACGACGGGCATTGGTTTCGCGAGCAATGCGCGCTTCTTCAACCGAAACCACACGGCGTCCAACCGGCCATAATGCGATAGCGGCAATCTTAAAGTTAGCAATACCAACCGGGATGCCGATAACCGTCAGACATTGAACGATGCCTGCTGAGATATGCGCCAGACACAACCACCAGCCAAAAAAGATCAGCCATAAAATATTCAGTAAAGTTCCACCCGCGTTCATCACGTGGCTTCTTTCATCGGGACGCAACACATCGATATGCACCGCTTCATTACCAAAAGGCAGCAGTGACAATTTGGTAATTTCCCAACAGGAGCGTGTCAGCGGCAGCGTAAAGATCAGTACGATGGTGATCAGCGTGGCAAAAAGCCAACTCAGGGTGGTGAAAAAACCACCTAAAACGAAATTGAGAATGTTTAAAACGGTACGCATAACAATCTTTTCCTTTTGCATTCCGCAAGCTGTGCCGCCAAGTTTAGCCTGTTTTAAGGCTGGAGCGCCAAGGGTCTGACAGGTAAACTCCGCATAATCCTATTCTTAGTCGTTGGTGTGGACGTGGAACTGAAAGCAACATCCATGGGCAAGCGACTTGCTCAACATCCTTATAATCGGGTTCGTTTGCTGGCGGCGGGTGTAGAAGTTAGCGGGGACAGGCATGAATATCTGATCCCGTTTAACCAGCTGCTCGCTATTACCTGCAAACGCGGGCTGGTTTGGGGCGAACTGGAATTTTTATTAGCTGAAAACAAAGTTGTGCGGCTGCACGGCACTGAATGGCAGGAAACACAGCGTTTTCACCATTATCTTCTGCAATCATGGCAAAGCTGGAGCCATGAAATGAGCGAAGTTTGCCGCGAGGTGCTTTGCTCGTTACGTGAAGAAATTAGCCGCTTCGGCGATCAGGACCGCTGGATAAAGCGCAGCGAACTGCAAATGCTAAAGAGCAAAATCACCACACAGTTTGATGCATTGCCGTTGCCGCTGTCACGCCTTAACGAATTTGATACGACCCGCGCAGACTGGTCCTTCTGCCAGCGTTGGCTGGAGCAGGGCGAAGCAGCGCTGCAACAGCGTAATCGCGACTGGACGGCAAAAACGCTGGAACGCTATCAGGATTTCTTCTCAACCATCGAAACGACTCCCCTTAATCCTTCTCAATGCGAAGCCGTTGTGAATGGCGAAGAGGCGTTATTAGTTCTGGCTGGGGCAGGTAGCGGTAAAACCTCCGTACTGGTTGCTCGTGCCGGGTGGCTATTGCAACGTAAATTATCTGCGCCGGAGCAAATTTTGCTCTTAGCCTTTGGGCGTCAGGCCGCTGAAGAGATGAACGATCGTATCCAGTCCCGACTGGGTGACGGCGATATTCAGGCGCGAACCTTTCACTCGTTAGCGTTACACATTATCCGCCAGGGCAGCAATAAACAGCCTGTTATCAGCAAGCTGGAGAGTGATGCCAGCGCACGCCGCGAGTGGCTGATTAGCCATTGGCGTCAGCAGTGTGATGAGAAAAAAGCGCAGGCCAACGGCTGGCGACAATGGTTGCGTGATGAACTGAAATGGGAAGTTCCCGACGGCGCTTTTTGGCAGGATGATGCACTGGCAAAAAGGCTGGCATCGCGCTTAGAGCGCTGGCTGGGATTAATGCGCATGCATGGCGGTGCGCAGGCTGCGATGATCGCAGACGTCCATGAAGAAGTCCGTGACCTGTTTAGTAAACGCGTTAAATTAATGGCCCCGCTGTTAAAAGCCTGGAAAACCGCGTTAAAAGAAGAGGGAGCCGTCGATTTTTCCGGTTTGATTCATCAGGCAATTTCAATTCTGGAAAAGGGACGGTTTATCAGTCCCTGGAAGCATATTTTGGTGGATGAATTTCAGGATATTTCACCGCAGCGTGCGGCTTTATTAACGGCGCTACGTCAGCAGAATAAACGTACCACGCTGTTTGCGGTGGGCGATGACTGGCAAGCTATCTATCGTTTTAGTGGTGCCGAGATGAGTCTGACAACGGCATTTCATCACTATTTCGGTGAAGGCGATCGTTGCGTGCTGGATACCACTTATCGCTTCAACGATCGTATTGGTGACATCGCTAACCGTTTCGTTCAGCAAAACCCGCATCAGTTGCGTAAGCCGCTCAACAGTCTGACCAAAGGGAATAAAAAATCCATCTCATTATTGCCGCAAGAACAGCTTGAGCCGTTACTGAATAAATTAAGCGGCTACGCCAGGCCGGATGAGCGTGTACTGCTGTTGGCGCGGTATCACTATTTACTTCCGGAAGTGCTGGAGAAGGCCAAAACGAAGTGGCCAAAGCTGAAACTCGATTTCATGACGATTCACGCCAGCAAAGGTCAGCAAGCCGATTACGTCATTTTATTAGGATTACAACAGGGGAAAGAGGGTTTCCCGGCTGAGGCGCGTGAATCCATTATCGAGCAGGGTTTATTGCCGCAACCGGAAGCCTTCCCCGATGCAGAAGAGCGGCGTTTGGCTTATGTGGCGCTGACGCGTGCGCGTCAGCAGGTGTTTCTGATGTACGACAAACAGCAGCCTTCGGTTTTCGTCGATCACTTCCGTGAACTTGGCGTGCCGGTGTTACGCAAAGCCTGAGTTATTTCAGGCGATCGGCCAGGTAACGTTGATAATCTGGAATTTGAATCTCTATGGCCTGGGCAAACAGCGGTGACTGAATAATAAAGTCCGCTGTTGCCCGATTAGTTGCGACAGGAATATTCCAGACCGTGGCGAGGCGCAATAATGCCTTTACATCGGGATCATGCGGGACGGCATTTAGCGGATCCCAAAAGAAAATCAACGCATCAATTTTTCCTTCGGCGATCATCGCGCCCACTTGCTGATCGCCGCCCATCGGGCCGCTCAGCATGGCATGAACGCTAAGTCCGGTATGCAGATTAATGAGGTTTCCCGTCGTCCCGGTAGCATAAAGTTCATGAGTTTCTAATACGGGCTGGTTTTGCTTTACCCATTCAAGCAGCGAGGCTTTGCAATGGTCATGGGCAACCAATGCGATATGTTTTTTTACGCCAAGGGTACGAACAGTTTGCTCCATAAAGCCTTCCTGGTAATGTCACGTGCGCAAGATGTGTTGCCCGAGTTTACTCCTTGGCATTCTTGTCTATCAACTTGTACGTAACATTTTGACCAGATTGAGGAATTGTTGGCGCGTGTATTCATCAAAACGCTGGAACCAACGTTTAAATGAAGGCAGCTCAGGCTGATCGACCCAGGCGAGATCGGCGGTGGGTTGACCGGGCCGTGTTGTAGCAGCGGTTTCGGCAAATTGCGGAACGGAAGCGATTTGGTCGTCGCGATTGTATTTCAGCATTGCTTTTTCCAGATCCACGCCAGCATTAGCGGGCAGACGATCGCGCAAGCTAATAATTTCTTTGCCGTGTTCATCAATGAGTTGAAAGTTAAGTGTGCGATCAAAATGGTAGCGCGCGCGTTTGTTGTCCAGCGCAGGCAAACGGATAGTGATAGTTTTAACTGCAGCGCTGAACGTAACAATCATTGGCGTCGATTGATAGCGTAACGATGTATTCTGGTGATTATCACCCGGCTGCTCGACGCGAAACAGAAACTGATGCTGGCCTCGGTCAAGCTCTAAGCTGTCGGCCCCTTTAAGTAGCGAACCCGAAATTTTGCGGCCATCAAGGACCAAAAGCGCGATCTGCGGATCAAGCTTTAAGGTAATGGCAGAACAGGACGCTGTAACGAGGAAAGTGATCAACCCCGTAACAGTCAACGTCAGTTTCATTTCAACTCCAGGCAATAAGGCGCAAGGGAACAAGTGTAGCAAATTCTTACATTATGGCATTAAATTTACATTTAAACATATTTATTCGTGCGTCAGCTCTGAGAATTTGCGCCGTCCTTTACCCTGACCTTACCCGGTCCAGCTACAATTTAGCTTGTCGCTAAAAGGAGGAAGTAATGAATGATCAAACGATTCGTGATGTGCTGACACGCACGCAACGCATTGCGCTGGTGGGTGCTAGCGATCGACCGGAACGTCCGGGTCACGTTGTAATGAAATATCTGCTTGCGCAAGGTTACGAAGTGGTTCCGGTTAACCCTAAACTGGCGGGAAAAACCTTATTAGGCCAAACCGCATATGCCAGCCTGGCTGATATTCCGGGCAAGGTGGATATGGTAGATGTGTTTCGCAATTCTGAAGCCGCGTGGGGCGTAACGCAGGAAGCTATTGCCATTGGTGCGAAAACGCTGTGGCTACAGTTAGGGGTGATTAATGAGCAGGCTGCAGTATTGGCGCAGGATGCAGGCATGACCGTGATAATGGATCGCTGCCCTAAAATCGAAATTCCACGACTGGGAATTTCACCAAAGCATGCATAAAAAGTGGCGGCATTGTAGTCTGCCGCCACTGATTAATGCCGTAAGTGCGGCGCCTGTAATTGTTGACGCACCGATGCGGCGAGTTCATCTAAGGAAGGTTGTTCCGGGTGTTCAACGCTGGTCTCACCGGAAAGCTGAATTTCTGCGACATACGTATGTACCCGATCGCCATCTTCATCTTCCATCACCACGTGATACCACGGCGCGCTGCGCATTTTTTCTGCTGCGCCCACCTCATCTAACTTTGGTTCATCTAACGAATATTCTGGATCGACATCAACAATGACGCCTAATACACCAGAAAGACGATGACGAACCTGCTGACCAATCCCAAATTTACTGGCAATCATTATGACCTCCAAAAAAAACTGCCCTGTGATCAATATGGCGTCACGAGCTGTTTTTTCAAGTCACATTACGCGGCAAGCGAAACCTTTCAGGTAAAGTCCTTCGGGATAACTGGCGATAACGGGGTGGTCGGCCGCCTGGCGGAACTGTTCAATAAACTGTACTTCACGGCCTGCATCAATGGCAGCATCAGCAATGATTTTTTGGAACAGATCGGTTGCCATTAAACCTGAACAGGAAAACGTGAGCAGAACCCCACCAGGGTTCAGTAACTGAATCGCCAGCATATTAATGTCTTTATAACCGCGACAGGCGCCCATCAGCTGGCTTTTATTCTCGACGAATTTGGGGGGATCCATCACGATCAAATCAAATTTTTCACCACTGTCACGGTAACGACGAAGCAGTTTGAATACATCATCACGCTGAAATTGCGCGCGCGACACGTCAAGCCCGTTCAGCTCAACGTTTTGGCGAGCGACATCCAGCGCATCCTGTGATGTATCTACGCTGATGACCTGGCTGCAGCCTCCCATCAAAGCGGAAACGGCGAACCCTCCCGTATAGGAGAAACAGTTGAGCACACGGGCATTTTGTGAATAGCGGCGCGTTGCCAGGCGACTGTCACGCTGATCAAGGTAATAACCGGTTTTATGGCCGCCCTGAATATCAACCAGCAATTTCATGCCATGTTCATTAATGGGCAGAAGAGGCGGGGGCAATTCACCGGTGACAGGGCCTTGTGACAGTTCCAGCCCCTCTTTTTTGCGAACTGCAACATCGGAACGATCGTAAATGGCACACTCAGGAAAACATTGCTGTAAGGCAGTAATAATGGCAGGGCGCTGATATTCAGCACCGGCGGATAGCAACTGCAGTACCAGGAAATGGCCAAAACGATCGATAGTCACGCCAGGTAAACCGTCTGATTCCCCGGCTATCAAGCGGTAGCTGTCCAGCCCGTCTCGCTCAGCGAGCCATTTACGCCATTGCTGCGCTTGCTCAAAGCGACGAACAAAAAAAGCAATGTCGATGGACTCATCCTGCTGCCAGCTCCAGACGCGGGCGCGAATCTGCGACTGCGGTGACCAGGCGGCGCGAGCCAACCAGTTACCGTTGCTGTCACAAACATCAATGGTTTCACCCTGTTGCGCTTTACCTTCCATACGTGCGACTGCACCGGAAAAAACCCAGGGATGACGACGGAGCAGGGATTTTTCACGTCCCTTCGCGAGAATCAATCGAACTGTCATAGTTTGCTATGCTTACCTGAAAAAATGAGGCGCCATTGTCCGGTGGATAACGGAAAAATGCAACGAACAGCAGCAGGAGTAAATAATGTCAGCAGCCTGTTTTAAAGCATGGGTACATGGTCAGGTTCAGGGCGTCGGGTTTCGCTACAGCACACAAATGCAGGCCAGACAACTCGGCGTACTGGGTTATGCGAAAAACCTTGAAGATGGTAGTGTGGAGGTGTTGGCTTACGGTGAACCTCAACAGGTAGAAGCCCTGATCGACTGGTTAAAAGCGGGTGGGCCGCGCAGCGCGCATGTTGATAACGTGCTGGTTGAAGCTCACCAACCGGCGCAGGTGCCACATAGCTTCACCACCGGCTGATCACAGACATTTGGCTGGTTTAGGCAAACCGGCAATTTTAGTTGCTTGTTTGGCTGGACCTTCCGGGAACAGGCGAAACAGATAGCGACTGTTGCCTTTTTCCTCGCCATATTTTTGCGCCATGGCTTTCACCAGCATACGCACCGCAGGCGACGTGTTGAACTCTCTATAAAAGTTGCGAACAAAGTGCACCACTTCCCAATGGGCATCGGTCATTTCGATGCCTTCCAGCCCGGCAATCTTTGCCGCCAGTGCTTCGTTCCAGTCGTTTTGATTTTTTAAATAGCCTTCGGCGTCAACTGCAATCTGGATACCGTTAAAATCCACGTTATTTCCTCACAAAAGATCACGGCGCATTTTACCAAATTACATCGGCATAAAAAATAAAACCCCGCCGAGCGGGGTTTCGTTACAGTCTGCCACAAATGGGGGTTTAGTTGCTGCGGGCGAAACCCAGCAGGCTTAGCAGGCTGACAAAGATATTATATAGCGACACGTACAGGCTCACGGTTGCACGAATGTAATTGGTTTCACCGCCATGGATAATATTACTGGTTTCCCACAAAATTGCGCCGGTGGAGAACAGAATAAACAGGGCGCTAATCGCCAGCTGCAGTGCAGGCAGTTGCAGAAAGATATTGGCGACGACAGCCACTAACAGCACCACGAAGCCGGCCATCATCATACCGCCAAGGAAGGACATATCCCGGCGGGTAGTTAATACATAAGCCGAACAGCAGAAGAACACCAGTGCGGTTCCGCCCAGCGCCAGCGCAATCACATCGCCCATGCCAGCGGTCAGAAACGTACTAAGAATCGGGCCAAGGCAATAACCCAGAAAGCCGGTAAATGCGAAAGCAGCCAGGATGCCCGTTGGGCTATTCGCCAGGCGATAGGTCAGAAACATCAATCCGTAGAAGCCGACCAGCATTAAGATCAAACCCGGAGCCGGTAAACCCAGCATCGTGCTGGCCGTTGCGGTCACTGCGGAGAAAGCCAGTGTCAGGCCCAGAAGGAAATACGTGTTACGTAGAACTCTGTGTGTATTCAGCAGCGATTGCTGCGATGAAGAAGATATTATTCTGTCCATGTTGCGCTCCTGTCAGCAGAACACCAAATATGCGCTGAGAATACGCAGTGCCATAAAGTGGGAAAAGGCGTTTTACCCTTCTTTACGCGTAAAGATGCTAATTATTTGAGCAGAATGATGAAATTGGCGACGAAAAAATACTATTTGGCTGTTTTTCAGCCGAACGAATTGAGCCGGGCTTTACATCTTACAGGGGGATGTTTATAGTGCGCCTCATTGCGGAGGGGTGGCCGAGCGGCTTAAGGCAGCGGTCTTGAAAACCGCCGATGGGAAACCATCCGAGAGTTCGAATCTCTCCTCCTCCGCCACTTCATCAGCGTAATGCGGTGAAATGGCAAAAATATGACCTATAACGTTTTTGCCGCAGTAACAGTTTCAAAACGGAGGGGTGGCCGAGCGGCTTAAGGCAGCGGTCTTGAAAACCGCCGATGGGAAACCATCCGAGAGTTCGAATCTCTCCTCCTCCGCCACATTTTACAGGCCAGCATTCGTGCTGGCCTGTTTCGTTTCTGCTTTTCCCTTCAGGGATTCTGAAAAGTATCCTGTGGCTTTTCAATCTGCTGTCTTGTCTGCAATTCCCATTAGCAACTCTGCTATAGTCCATTAACTGTTTTTACAATCACTTGGCGCTTTTCCGAGGCGAGCTGAGTTACACTGTGCAGCACTTCGCTTCAGGCGAGCTAATCGGTTGATAGCCTGAGTGTTTCTTTACTGAATAAATGGAATAGGCACAATGATCAAGAAACTGAGTCTTTGCGCATTGTCGGTGCTCGCAGCATTACCGATTGGGGCAGTGGCACAAGCCGCTGACGGAGGTATGCAACTTCAGCAGGTGCTGATGGTGAGCCGACACAATTTACGCGCGCCGCTGGCAGATAATGGCAGCGTACTGGAGCAGGCGACCCGGAAAAAATGGCCGCAATGGGATGTGCCAGGCGGACAGCTCACTACCAAAGGTGGCGTGCTGGAAATCTACATGGGCAATTACACTCGCCAATGGCTGGCGCAACAAGGTTTGGTGAAAAACGATAGCTGTCCAGAGAGCGATAATATTTTTGTTTACGCTAACAGCCTGCAGCGCACCGTAGCCACCGCCCAGTTCTTTGTTAATGGCGCTTTCCCTGGTTGTGATATTGCGGTTACGCATCAGGACGCAATGGGCACCATGGATCCAGTCTTTAATCCTGTCGTCACTGACGGTAGCGATGCATTTAATAAAAAAGCGCTGGCCGCAATGGCCGCTGCCAATGAAAAACTGGCGTTAAAGCCCGCTTTGCAGCGTCTGGAAAAGATCATTGATTACAAATCTGCGCCCGCCTGCAATAGCAAGAAACAGTGTGATTTAAGCAACGCAGAGAATACGTTTACCGCTGACAACGGTAAGGAACCCAATGTTAGCGGCCCACTGAAAGTGGGTAACTCATTGATGGATGCTTTCACACTGCAATATTACGAAGGTTTCCCGCTGGATCAGGTTGCGTGGGGCCAAATCAAAACGCCTGAACAGTGGAAAGAACTGTCAGCGATTAAAAATGGTTACCAGGATACGTTATTTACCAGCCCAGACGTTGCGCGTGAAGTCGCTGCACCGCTGGTGGATTACATCCGCAGTCAGTTAGTCGATCAGGATAAAGCCAACGCGCCGAAAGTGACCTTAATGGTGGGGCATGACTCGAATATTGCTTCGCTGCTAAGTGCGTTGCAGGTTAAGCCGTACGCGCTGCCAGACACCTACGAAAAGACGCCTATTGGCGGTCAGGTGGTATTTGAGCGCTGGCACGATGGCAAAAATAATAAAGACCTGCTGAAGGTTGAGTACGTTTATCAAACCGCCGATCAGTTGCGTGACGGGGATGTCCTGAGCCTGAAAAACCCACCTAAGCGCGTAACGCTACAGCTGGCGGGCTGCCAGTCTGACGCGAATGGCTACTGTGCGTGGGATCAATTTGCTCAGGTTCTGAATAGTGCGCTGCAAGGTACACCTATGCAGCCGCCAGTACCGCAACCGGCCGCACAGCCTGCTGCCGATGCACAGTCAGCAGATAATCAGGCGCAAGCCGGGAACGATCAGGCGGCAGCTGACAACGTAGCCACACAGAAGGCGGCTGAGGCTAAAGCGACAGAAGAGAAGGCCAAAGCAGATAAAGCTGCTGCTGACAAGGCCGCAACAGCCAAAGCTGCTGCGCAAAAAGCGTCTGATGCAAAAGCAGAAGACGAAAAGGCTAAAGCAGATAAAGCTGCTGCTGACAAAGTTGCAGCCGATAAAGCTGCCGCCAAAAAAGCAGCTGAGGCTAAGGCCGCAGAAGAGAAGGATAAAGCTGACAAAGCTAAAGCGGACGCAGATAAAACCGCAGCAGGGAAAGCGTCAGCTGCAGAAAGTAACAGCAATAAGGCTGCGCAGCCAGCCACCGCGAATTAATTCCGCGCTAATAAAAAACCCCGTCACGACGGGGTTTTTTATGTCCGTAAATCTGCATGGCCGTTAACCGGCAATCACTACCAGTTTCTGATTGGCAAACTCTTTAATGCCCAGGTCAGCAAGTTCGCGTCCGTAGCCTGAACGTTTCACGCCACCGAAGGGCAGCTCGGCTGAAGTATCACTTTGCGAGTTGATAAACACCATGCCCGTTTCGATTGCTGAAGCCAGCTTACGACCGCGATCGATGTCCCTGGTCCAGACTGAACCCCCCAGGCCGTAACGAGAGTCATTGGCAAGCGCTATCGCTGCGTTATCATTGCCAACGACGTAAACCTGTGCCACCGGGCCGAAAAACTCCTGATAGTATGCCGGGTTCTCGGGTTTAATCCCGGTCAGTATGGTTGGCTGATAATAGTAGCCCACGCCAGCAACCGCTTTGCCGCCGATGAGCAGTTTCGCACCATGAGCAACGGCTTCATTAACCTGTTTCGCCAGACGCTCGCGTGCATCGCTTGAGGACAGCGGGCCGAGCAAGGTTTTTTCATCCAGCGGATCGCCGGGCGTTGCTGCTGAAAGCGCTGCACTGAATTTTTCGATGAAATGATCAGCGATCTTTTCATGCAGAATAAAGCGCTTCGCAGCAGTACAAACCTGGCCACAGTTGCTGATTCGCGCCTGCACGCCCTGACGTACCGCCTCATCAATATCTGCATCGTCCATCACAATAAATACGTCATTACCGCCAAGTTCCAGCGTGGACTTTTTCAGATGCTTACCGGCTTGCTCAGCCACTGCGCTACCCGCACGTTCAGACCCCGTCAGCGCCACGCCCTGAACACGATCATCGGCGATCAACCCGGCAACCTGATCGGTGGAAATAAACAGATTGGTCCATGCTCCGTCTGGCGCACCCGCTTCTTTTACCAGCTTCTCAAAAACGTCAGCGCAATGCGGGACGATATTGGCATGTTTTGCCAGCACTGGATTACCTAATGCCAGATTCGGTGCCAGCACGCGCATAAGCTGGTAATAAGGAAAGTTCCACGGCTCAACAGCGACCAGCACGCCAATCGGATGAAACTCTACCCAGGCCTCGCCCAGCTCGCCTGGATAAGCCTGTGGTTTAAGGAGGCGTTCGGCATTTTCTGCATAATAACGCGCAATTTGAGCGCAAAGTTTTACTTCGCTGCGACTTTGGCCAATCAGCTTGCCCATCTCTGTACTGGCAATGATAGCCAGCTCTTCGGCCCGGCTATCAATTAACCCGGCCAGTTTTTTTAGCACCTGCACACGCGGCTGAATATCCCCTTTGCTCCAGCGTGAATGGAACAGGCGATCGGCCACATCCAGCGCCTGGCTTACTGCCGTCGCGTCGTGGGAAGGCCAGCTTTTCAGCAACTGGTTATTCGCAGGATTAATGCTTTGATAGGAAGACATACAGCGCTCCATAATCAGTTATCTAAAAGATAAAGGCGGGAAAGTCCCGCCTTAGAATTAAACGTTCTTACGTTCTACCGGCTTGTCGTCCCAGGTCAGGACATCCTCATCGGTTTTATCAAAGGCACGGAACAGGACTTCATCATTGCCTTGCTGACGCCAAATTTCTTCTGCAAGTTTTTCGTCGTAATTCGCCACTTCAAAAATAGCCTCGGCGATTTCAGGTGAGGTGTGACGCAGGCTGGCCCACTCGCCAACGTGATGTGCTTTTGCTTGGTCGGTCGCCATAGTGATCTCCTTGAGTGAAATCCAGTATGAATTCAGTTCGTCAGTTTTGCTGCCAGCCCGGCAACGTGTTCACCCTGAAAGCGGGCGATATTCAGTTCCACTTCTGTGGGCTGGCGTGAGCCGTCGCCGCCAGCCAGGGTGGTCGCGCCATAAGGCGTACCGCCGCGCACTTGCGATATATCGAACAGCTCTTTCGTACCGTAGCCAATCGGGACAATCACCATGCCGTGATGCGCTAACGTGGTCCAGACTGAAGTAATCGTTTGTTCTTGCCCGCCGCCAGTGCCAGTAGAAGAAAAGACGCTGGCTATTTTTCCGAACAAGGCACCGGAAGCCCAGAGTCCGCCCGTGCGATCCCAAAAGGTGCGCATCTGGCCCGACATATTGCCGAAGCGGGTTGGCGTGCCAACGATAATGGCATCGTACTGCGGAAGGATTTCTGGGGTAGCTTCTGCGGCAGCCTGCTGGGTTTTCCCGCCAACCTGGGCAAAGCGTTCTGCATCCATGGTTTCTGGCACACGCAAAATATCGACTTCTGTACCAGGAACCTTGCGGGCGCCTTCAGCAACTGCATTCGCCATCGTTTCTATATGTCCATACATTGAGTAATAAAGCACCAGAATCTTGGCCATTCATCTCTCCCTTCGGTTATTTAGCGTACCAAAAGTATAGAAGAGCTTTATTAGGCTGCGAATTTGTCGCGTATACGAAGACGTTTCCAGGCCCGGTAATCAGCCGGTAAAGGACCAAAAGAGGATTAAATGTTCGATAATCAGGCAAACTGGCAGCGGATTATCTGTTGCCAAATGTAACGGTTGGCAGGGTAGGGGCAAAACTGGCTAAGCTTTAACCATGATTGCGAAACGGGCAATCAGCCGGATTTACTCAAACGCGGGTAAATATTCATAAGCTATTGCGATTTTACAACCGGAGCACACTATGGCAACACATCGTGGAGGTTCAGGAAATTTCGCCGAAAACCGGGAGCGTGCGGCCGAAGCCGGACGCAAAGGCGGCAAAAACAGCGGCGGTAATTTTAAAAATGATCCGCAACGGGCTGCACGTGCCGGGGAAAAGGGAGGACGTAGCAGTAATAAGAAAACCGCTGACGCTTAATGGTGCTCTCTGCCGCCGGTGAATTCCGGCGGCTAACGTTATTGCTTTTCTCTGTTCCGCTTCGCAAAATGACGCCCGAATCCATTGTCAGGTGAATTATGTCGGACGCCAGCCGCCGTTTATCCTTGCGTCTCTCGCGCCAGGAAATGATATTAATCCTTATTACTATGATCTGGGGCGGCACCTTTTTGGTGGTGCATCGTGCTGTGCAATATTCCGGGCCGTTTTTCTTTGTCGGCCTGCGTTTTGCCACAGCAGCCCTATTGCTGGCTTTCTTTTTCCGTCGTTATCTGGCAGCAATGACCTTGACGGAAATCAAAGCCGGTTCGCTGATAGGGGTTGCGATTGCGGGTGGCTATGGCCTGCAAACCTGGGGAATGCAGACCATTTCCAGCAGCCAGTCAGCGTTTCTTACTGCGTTATATGTGCCGGTAGTGCCGTTATTACAGTGGCTGTTTTTGCGCCGTCCGCCGGGTCTGATGGCCTGGCTGGGCATTCTACTGGCTTTTAGTGGTTTGATGCTGGTGGCAGGCCCCCAGGAAGGGCGCATTAGCCTGAACGCTGGTGAAATTGCCACCTTACTGAGCACGCTGGCGATTGCCGCCGAAATCATTCTGATTAGCCGTTACGCCGGCAAAGTGGATATTCGTCGCGTTACGCTGATTCAGCTCGCCGTCGCATCGCTATGCGCCTTCTGTTTTATGGTGCCCAACGGCGAATCGATCCCAACGCTTTCCCTGCCGCTGCTGTTTAGCGCGTTAGGCTTAGGGGCCGCCAGCGCCTTAATTCAGGTCACGATGAATTGGGCGCAGCGCAGCGTTTCACCGACACGGGCTACGGTGATCTATGCGGGTGAACCGGTGCGGGCGGGCGTTGTGGGTCGGGTTGCCGGAGAGCGTTTGCCAGCTGCAGCGCTGCTGGGTGGGGCATTGATAGTTTGTGGTGTCATCGTCAGCGAATTGCGGTTTAAGCGCAAAAAAGCGGAGCAGCCAGTAACCACACCGCTTGAGTAGTTAACTATCCTGGCGCGCTACCTTATTTTCTGTCAACGCCGTGCTGCGACGACGCAGAACGGCATTAAGAATAATTGCGCCAAAAGTAGCGGTGCCAATGCCGCCCAACGTAAATTGTCCAATTTTTAGCGTGAAGTCGCCCGCGCCAAGCACCAGTGTCGTCGCGACCATAATCAGATTGCCGTTCTGGCTGAAATCGACGTGGTTTTGTACCCAGATACGTGCGCCTGCCACAGCAATCAGACCAAATATCACGATCGATGCGCCGCCAATTACCGGGCCAGGAATCGCATGTATTAATGCACCAAATTTCGGCGAGAATCCCAGTATCAAGGCAATAACCGCCGCTGCAACAAATGCCAGCGTTGAATAAACCCGGGTTACCGCCATCACGCCAATGTTTTCCGCATATGTGGTGACACCGCTGCCACCCAGGGTAGCGGAGAGCATCGTTGCTAACCCATCACCGACAAATGCGCGGCCTATATAGGGGTCGAGATTGCGGCCGGTCATTCCCGCCACCGCTTTAATATGACCAAGGTTTTCGGCCACCAGAATAACTGCCACTGGCGCAATCAATACAATGGCCTGCATATCAAAAGTGGGCGCAGTTGTGTGTGGCAGACCAAGCCATGGTGTTTGTGAAAGCGCACTGAAATCTACCGGTTTACCCCATCCTAATCCATTGGTCAGCAACGCATAGACCAACCAGGCAAAGATTAAGCCAACAAGTATCAACAGTCGTTGGATCATGCCACGGGTAAACACGGCAACCGTGCCGATACATAGCACGGTCAGCACTGCCATCCAACTGTCAAAGGATGAGCCCGAAACGCTGTGCACCGCCACAGGTGCCAGATTCAGCCCTATTGCCATTACTACCGCGCCGGTGACGACCGGCGGCATCAAATTTTCAATCCAGCGCGTTCCGACTTTCATTACGATCAGGCCAATCAATGTATACAGCAGGCCGCAGGCAACGACACCGCCCAGCGCCACGCTGAGATGGGGGTTCAGACCCTGACCCGTAAATCCGGTTACGGCAATCACTACTCCGACAAAGGCCGCGCTGGATCCCAGATAGCTGGGCACACGTCCGCCAGTAATAAAGAAGAACAGCAGAGTGCCAATGCCCGAGACTAAAATCGCCAGATTGGGATCAAGACCCATCAACAGCGGCATTAATACCGTCGCACCAAACATCGCCACCGCATGTTGCAAGCCGAGGATGACAGTTTGTCCAAAGGGCAATGTTTCATCGGGGGCGATCAGCCCGTTACCCGTGACGACTGACTTCTTTTGCCATTGAGGAAACTAGGAACTTGCCATTGTTTTCTCCAGAAAGTATGAATGCCGGGGCCGTATGGGGTGAATTAACAGGCTTCCTGCCGCAACAGAGGGTGATAACCGCGATCAAACCAGGCGAGACCGTGCGTATCGTCATTACGCATCAGTGCGAGCACTTCACAGAACAGCGTATCGTGAGTGCCAACGCTAACAATCTGACTGATACGGCAGTCAAACGATGCCACTGCGCCAGTTAAAACCGGTGAACCGGTCATTGCGGTAGTCCATTCTGCGGCGATAAAACGTTCAGCCATCGGCGTTTTACCGCCAAATAAGTTGGAAAGGGGTTCGTGACCTGCGGCCAGGGTGTTAACACATAACTGCATATTTTCGCGAAACACCGGATAGACCGAAGCTGAACGGTTCAGACAAACCAGTAGCGTGGGTGGCGAATCGGTGACGCTGCACACCGCCGATGCAGTAAAACCTGCGCGTCCGGCCGGACCTGCGGTAGTGACAATATTGACCGCTGCACCTAATCGCGACATAGCATTACGGAAATCGTTTTTCTCCACTACTGATGGCAAGGTATCGCTGTTCATTGTGACCTCCGTTAAAAAGATTAACCGGTAGCGCGGCGTAACGGCGGGACGACATCGCTTTCATCCAGCCACTGCAACAACAATGCATTGAACGTATCGGCATTGGTCACGCTCATCGCATGGCCCCCCCAGGGCATATCAACCTGTCTGGCATTGGGAAGTGCTGTTGCCAGTTGCGTTGAGCAGCTCCACGGCACCAGCAGATCGTCCTGACTGCATAGCACCAGTACGGGTTGCGAAACGTTTGCCGCGCTGGCGGTGAAATCCGCTCTCATCAGAGCATGCAGGCGACGCAGCAGGTTTTCTCTTCCCTGAAAATGGGTAGCGTGGTGGGCATCTTCCTGCGCCAGCCGTGCCTGATGCTGCGCCATCCACGCTGAAGGATAAAGAAACAGCGGTTGCGCCCTGACAAATGCCTCTACGCCGACGTTAAGCAGAAGATCCTGACGGACCTGAAAGCAGCGGCGAGTATGGGCATTAAGCGTCAACCAGCCATTAATTACCGCGACACGCTGTACCCGTTCGGGGTAATCAAGCGCCAGCTGCAGCCCAACCAGGCCGCCTAACGCGTGACCGATTAGCCCAAAACGCAAGATACCGCGCTGCGCCAGCGCATCGACTAACTCAGCGGCCATCATCGCCATGCTATAGTCCGCTGGCAGCGTATCAGCGCTGCGTCCGGTGCCGCGCTGGTCATAAAGCACCACGCGATAATTTTTAGTCAACGCCGCAAGCTGCGGCTGCCAGAAGCCAGCAACACCACCTAAGCCCGAAGCAAGAACCAGCGTCGGTGCATCATCAGCTTGCAGACCGTGAATTTCGACATGCATCAGGCCCCCTGTTTACCGATGTGCGCCACACTGGCAATTTCGATCAATGCGTCGGGCTTCACCAGACCACACTGAATACAGAAGCGCGCCGGTTTTTCGCCAGGAAAATAGTCGGCATAAACCTGGTTCACCGCCGTATAGTTGCTCCAGTCGGTGAGGAAGATGGCGTTAAACGTCACATCTTCCATGCTGCCACCAGCGGTTTCGATCACCTTCTTGATGGCCTCCAGCACGTGACGGGTTTGCGCTGCAGCGTCACCGACATGCACCACGTTATTGTTATCGTCAAATGGCAGCGTGCCGGAGACATACACCACGCCATCGGCCAGCGTGCCGGGCACGAAAGGGGCAATCGGCGTGGTCGTGCCTGGCGGAATAATCACATTTTTCGGCATTGCAATGTCTCCTTTCTATTTGCAGCGATTGCTTTCAGGTGACTGCAGGCTTTCACAAAAGGTATCGACGTTTGATACCCAGCCAAAGAAGGTTTCGATATTGAAAATCGCCGCCTGCTGGGCAAATGGCGGACCGGCCTGATAGGTTGCGTCCTCCAGCACCACGCCGAAATACTCCAGGAAAAAGCCGTCACGTAGCGTCGATTCCACGCAGACATTTGTGGCGATGCCGGTGAAAATCAGATGACGGATACCACGACTGCGCAGCATGCTATCGAGTGGCGTATTAAAGAAGCCGCTATAGCGTGGTTTTGGCAGCACAATATCACCGGCCTGCGGTACTAACTCATCAACCAGTGCATAATCCCAGCCGCCTTTTGCAAGCAACGTGCCTTGCAGTTCAGGCCGCTTGCGCATGGTTTTTAACGCATTTGATTTGTGAAAGTTCGGTGAACCCGCATCACCTGCTTCGACATACCGATCGTCCCAGCCATTTTGGAACCAAATGATCTGGTGCCCGCCGCGCGTGCCGCTGTGACGGCCTGATGGATTTTAGCTATCACCGGTTTCGTCGCAGAAACATCAAACCCGGCCAGATCAAGATAACCGCCCTGGGTGGCATAGGCATTCTGCATATCCACTACGATCAGCGCGGTTTGACGTGGCGGAAAAGCGATGGCTTCCGGGCGTGCAGGCAACGCTACGTGTGGAATAGTGGACGTATGGGGACAAAAAACCGTGCTCATTAGGCCACCTCCTGCTGTGTCTCAATCAGTGCACTGCGGCATGTCATCAGCGGCTGGATGAACCGACCAAACTCTTCGATGCCTTGCAGAAAATCATCAAATGTCAGCAATACGCCTTGCGTCCCGTCAACCTGTGCCACCTCGTCCAGCATGCGTGCCACATTTGCATAAGAGCCAACCAGCGTACCCATGTTGATGTTGACGGCAGAGGTGGGATCGGCCATCTGGCGCACGTTAGTATCACTGCCGGATTGAGTATCCTTCTGGCTTTGCGCGGTTAGCCAGGCGAGCGCCTCTTCATCTGCACCGGCTTTATAGTGTTCCCACTTGGCGCGCGCTTCTTCGTCGCTCCCGGCGGCGATAATCATAAACAGCACATATGAGCCGACATCGCGCCCGGCTTTTTCTGCCGCCAGTTTCATGCGGGTTGAGGTTGCTGAGAAAGCAGTCGGCGTATTAACGCCTTTACCGAAGCAGAAGTTGTAATCGGCATGCTGGGCCGAAAAGGCCATGCCCGCGTCGCTCTGCGCCGCACAGATGACTTTCATCGGTTTCTGCGGTTGTGGACTCACGCGGCAGTCATTCATGGTGAAGAACTCACCTTTAAAATCGGATTTTCCGCTGCCCCATAAATCACGCAGTACCGTGACGTATTCCGTCAGGTAGTGGTAGCGGCTGCCAAAATATTCATCACCGGGCCACAATCCCATCTGTTCATACTCCGGCTTCTGCCAGCCGGTAACCAGATTGACGCCAAAGCGACCATTAGAAATAGAATCAATAGTGGATGCCATGCGCGCCACAATGGCGGGCGGCAGCGTCAACGTGGCTGCGGTGGCATAAATTTCGATGCGCGAGGTCACGGCGGCTAAACCCGCCATTAACGTGAAAGATTCGAGGTTATGATCCCAAAATTCAGTTTTACCGCCAAAGCCGCGCAGCTTGATCATCGACAGAGCAAAATCAAAGTGATAATGCTCAGCTTTTTGCACAATCGCTTTGTTCAGTTCAAAGGTTGGCTTGTATTGCGGCGCATGGGATGAAATCAGCCAGCCATTGTTACCAATCGGAATAAAAACGCCTATTTTCATGTGAAACCTCCGTTAAAGGGGAAAACTTGTTTCACGCGCTGCGCTGCATCCTGCGTCGTCCCTGCCTGGCCGCGCTCAGTTATAATTTTGCAAAGCGTATGCCATGTTTTTTATTGTTATTAATTACAAAGGGTTAATATGATCCGCCAGGAGAAACTGGAGTAACAGGTCCGTTTTGGACCATTTGGTCAAAATAAGCTGCACATTTTCCATGCAAGATGAGCAAAAAAGGTGCAATAGCCCGATTGGGCAGGGGCAGAGAGCTTTGCTATGATGCGCTGACGCAGAACGGATGAGATAACAGTGTGAAAACAGATGAAAAAAAACCAACGCGTCGTTCGCGAGCCGTAGCGGCAAAGCGCGCCGCTATTCTGGAAGCCGCGCTCACCTTTTTCTCGCAATTTGGTATTCATGGCACCAGCCTGGACCAGGTTGCCGAACGGGCTGATGTCTCCAAGACAAACCTGCTTTATTACTATCCTTCCAAAGAAGCCTTGTACGTAGCCGTACTGAAAGAGATCCTTGACGTCTGGCTGGCCCCGCTACGTGCACTGGCCCACGATCAGGATCCGCTGATAGCTATTCGTCGCTATATTCGTTTGAAACTTGAGGTGTCGCGCGATTACCCGCAGGCATCACGACTATTTTGTCTGGAAATGCTCCAGGGCGCACCGCTACTAAAAGGCGAGTTGGCGGGCGATCTCAAACAGCTGGTGGACGAGAAAGCTGCAATTATCGAGCACTGGATTGCTGAGGGTCGGCTGGCGGGCGTACAACCCCAGCACTTGATCTTTATGCTATGGGCAACCACCCAGCATTACGCTGATTTCGCCAGCCAGGTGGAGGCAATTACCGGACAAACGCTGAACGATCCACAGTTTTTTGATCAGACAGTAAATAATGTACAGCGCATGATTATTGAAGGTATCCGCGTGCGTTAAGTGTGTGACGATGAAATTATTTGCCACGGAGTGAAAATGGATTCTGTTTCTCAGTTTGTCCTGGGGGCTTCCGTCAGCGTGGCGGTCATGGGGCGACGTGTACCGCTTTGGCAAGCCGCCGCCGTTGGCGCAGTCTGCGGTACGTTGCCGGATCTTGATGTATTTCTTGACCATGGTGATGCGATTCGCAATATGACGTTGCATCGTACCGAAAGCCATGCGTTGTTCTATTTAACGCTGGTTTCGCCGCTGCTGGCATGGCTGATAGCAGGGCTATTGCGTCGTGGTGTAACGTGGCAAGCGTGGTGGCCAGCTATCTGGCTGGCGTTGATTACCCATCCGCTGCTGGATCTGATGACGGTTTATGGCACTCAGCTGGGCCTGCCAGTGACCGATTATCCCTACGCGATCGGTAGCATGTATATCGTTGACCCGCTTTATACCTTACCGCTGGTGATTTGCCTCGGTGTGGCGTTGTGGCGCCGTGGCGATCGCGGACTACGCTGGAATCAGGCCGGATTAGCATTAAGTACGCTTTATCTGGCGTGGAGCGTGGTGATACAGGGCATTGCCAGCGGGCAGATCAAACAGGCGCTGGCAGAACAGAGCATTCCTACCGACAAGGTGCTGGTGACGCCCACAGCGTTTAATACACTGGTGTGGCGCAGCGTGGTGATCACCCCGGATCGCTACGGCGAAATGTACTGGTCGCTATTATCGCCGGGTCGTCCGCTTCATATCACCTGGCGTCCACGGCATCCTGAACTGTTTGAGCAGCTAAAAGGAAATGCATATGCCGAGCGTGTGGCCTGGTTTAGTCACGGCTTTTATGCCATGAACACCAGGCATGGCAACATTACCATTGCCGATTTGCGCATGGGAGAAGGGCAAAATTATATTTTCACTTTTAACCTAGGCACGCCGCAACAGCCGGAAACCCATCCACAGCGGCTGCCTTCAGCACGGCCCGCATTGCGCAACAGCTTCAGCGCATTGGCCGATCGCCTGTAAAAAAGCCCGGTCACTGTTGACCGGGCTTGTTTTAAGGTGGCTTAGCGGCTGGCGCGGCGGCGTAGCAACCATCCCAGCGCTAACAAAGCAAACCATAATGGCGTAACCATTAGCGCCTGGCGCGTATCTTCCTGCAGCGTCAACAGCACCAGCACGAAGGCAAAAAACGCGATGCAAACCCAGCACATAAATCGACCCAGCGGCATCCTGAAATGAGATTCAGCATGACGCTGCGGGTATTTTTTACGGTAAGCCAGATAGCTGCACAGAATAATTGTCCAGACAAACATGAACAGAATGGCCGAAACGGTCGTTACCAGCGTAAATACGGTCATCACATCCGGGATCAGGTAGATCAGCGCCACGCCTCCCAGCAGACACAGGCAGGAGAAAAACAGCCCGGTGGTCGGCACCGCGCGGGCAGACAAACGACCAAAAGCGCGATGGGCGACACCCTGTTGCGACAGGCCATATAACATACGGCTGGTGGAGAAGATACCGCTGTTAGCGGATGACGCTGCCGATGTCAGCACGACAAAGTTCACGATACTGGCCGCGGCGGGCAGACCAATTAACATAAACATCTCAACGAAAGGGCTGCGATCGGGCAATACTTCAGTCCACGGCGTTACCGCCATGATCACCATCAAAGCTAATACGTAAAACATAATTACGCGCAGTGGAATAGCATTAATGGCACGCGGCAATACCTTATGAGGGTCGTGCGTTTCGGCAGCGGCAGTGCCGACCAGTTCGATACCGACAAAGGCAAAGACTGCAATCTGGAAGCCAGCAAAGAAGCCGCTCAGCCCTTTCGGGAACATCCCGCCGTGATCCCAGATATTGCTTAACGAGGCCGTTCCACCACCGGGCGAAGGATAGTGCATTGAGACCAGAACAATTCCGGTCACAATCAGTGCGACAATGGCAACGATTTTAATAATCGCAAACCAAAATTCCATCTCACCAAACAGTTTTACGGTGGCGATATTCAGCGTAAGGAAAACGAACACGCAAAGCAGGGCGCTCATTCCGATCGAAAAGCCGGGAAACCAGAGCTGGAAGTAGGCGCTTATCGCGACCACATCAGCAATGCCGGTCACCACCCAACAAAACCAATAGGTCCAGCCAGTGAAGTAACCGGCCCATGGACCTAACAGATCTGCCGCGAAATCGCTAAACGATTTGTACTCAAGGTTGGAAAGCAGCAATTCGCCCATGGCGCGCATGACGAAGAACAACATAAAACCGATGATCATATACACAAAGATGATCGATGGCCCCGCAAGGCTAATCGTTTTACCTGAACCCATAAAGAGTCCGGTGCCGATGGCCCCACCAATAGCGATAAGTTGAATATGGCGATTATGCAAATTGCGCCGCAGCTTGTCTGGGCCTTCTTGCGTTATTAAGGCTTCTTTAGATTGATCAACCATAGAATTGTCTTTCCTGTCTTGATGTTGTGTCAGCTCTGCTGGCTGTTATTCGGCAAGCCTGCCATAAAGGCAAGTCGGGATAAGATAGTGGAAAGCAGCGGAAAAACGGTAATTGTTTTTTACTATTGTGACCTCGCCACATTTATGCATCGATGTGATTGGTTTGCGTAGCTCATTATTCCGCCAGAGTGTGTAATCTTTAATCACTTTATGGCAGATACAGCACGGAATGCCTCAGAGCTTCTACACTTTTCTTTTGTGAATCATCATGCTGCGAGAAAAAAATGCGCGCGTTAGCCCCGTTACTGGTAATGATTGCGGTAGGCTGGGGCAGTTTGCCATGGCTTAAAAAAAATCTGCCACCACAGTTTAATCCCTTTACACCGCTTGCGGTTACTGACCCTCCCGGCTGGATGACGCGACTCAAAATGAAACGGCTGACGCATGATCCGGCATCCTGTCTGGATGTGATGCGCCGCGCCCGGCAGGCTGGGTTAGTCAGCTTTCGCGAACGACCACCGGTAACCGGTGCTTGCCCGCTGGATTCCCCCTTGCGCATTTCAAGGTTCGGCCCGGTGAACCTCAGCAGCAGTTTCCTGGCCAGCTGCCCAATGGCCGTAGCCAGCACGATGTATGTCCTGCGCAGCCGTGAGGAAATGATCCAACAGCAGCAAAGCCCGCTGGTGCGCATCAGCCATGTTGGCAGCTATGCCTGTCGTAATATTTATCATCGCGCTGAAGGACAATTAAGTGAGCATGCTACTGCGGATGCCTGGGATGTGACAGGTTTTCAACTGGCTAATGGACAGCGTTTAGAGGTAGGGAAAAACTGGCAGCAACCGGCAGAGAAGGCGCAATTACTACACAGTTTATGGCAAACGGGCTGCCAGATTTATGGCAACGCATTGGGACCCGATTACAACGCCGCCCACGCCAGTCATTTTCATTTAGGCATGCGCGGCGCGGGATATTGCCGTTAATTTATACGGCCGGGGTAATGCCGCGCTTTATCAGAAAATGACTGGCTGGCCAGGAAAAAACAAAGCCAGTCATCATAGCCAGCTGCAACATAAACCAGAAACTCATCAGTAGTGGGTTGATTTGCTGATTTAATACAAACTTCAGGGCCAGAGCCATAAAGATAAAAATCCCTAACTGATAAATAACCAGCGGAAAGGCTTCGCTCTTTATTGCTAATAAAAGCGTGCGCCATAATGAAATTTTTTCACGTTGTTTAATAATAACCGTCTGCAAAAATAAGCCTGTGAGCAATGAAAGGCTCAGCGAAATAAGGGCCGAATGCCAGACAATAACTGGAAAGTGCATATGGTTCAAAAGGGTGATTATCGGCAGTGTTATTATGTCGCCAAAAAAACAGACGGCGGCAGAAAATAGGGTAGAGATAAAAATCATTCGCCAACAGTTTTTATAGGGTGAATGTTGAGGGAGCAGTAAAGCACGTCTGGTCTGACGGAAAGTCTGGCGACCCAGGTGCCACCATGCCAGCCAGCCGATAAACGGCATATAAAGGCCGGTGAGTGGCCAAATAATGTTCATAAGGAGAACCGGATGCGGGTGTCTGAAAAGATCTTTGATAATCATTAATGCTGTGCAGAAGCCCAATACTAAAAAGGATAATGCCACCTGATCCAACATAGTCTACCCCAAAAGCGGATGGTTAAAGTCTAACAGCAGTAGCAAAGCCGTCGCTATGTTGCCCGGCCTTGGGGCTGGTTAAGGCTGAAGGCGGGTCGTTCCATAAGCGTAGCTCGAAAGTGGATGAAGCAGAATGGATGATCCTCCTGGCTTATCGATTAATTAATGGCTTTGCCGTCGTTCCGCTTATTATCCATTCTCATTATCCATTAAGTTTTAATGCATTGGTTATAAACAAAAATCACGCCAGCCAGGCATTTAGCGAATGGCAGTGCGTCCTTTTCTTCCATCATTTTATCAGCGATATTTTTTCAGGGATTGAATTCCCATCAGAAAAATCTTATGCTTGGGTGCGGGGCTTAATTCAGCTATGAATGGGATAATTTTAATCATTTTTATCCGTTTCATTTTTCAGTGAAACCCACCTGTTGAAACAGCATGGGTATTTTTACTGGAGAGATAGCATATTGCTCAATCACTATGTTTATTCAGATCAATTAATTTTCCGTACCGAACGTGAATGTATAACCAAACGCACCTGCGTGAGGATAACGCTGAGGCAATATGGCCACCGAGAGTTATTTCGCCTGGAGGACTGAGGCGGAAAATCGATTTTTAGCTTTAACGGCTGCATCACAATTAAAGCAGTTGTTACAGAACTATACCGAATCATTAGGATTTGATTGCTTTGCTTTTCTGATCCAGCATCCGGTGCCTTTTACCCGGCCACGTTTTCATTTGCACAGTACTTATCCCGAATTATGGGTGAAGCATTACGAACAGCAGAATTACTTTGCTGTTGATCCGGTTCTGATCTTTTGTCAGCGACCGGGTAGAGGACTTGAATGGACAGCCGATCTGTTTACCGACGCGGGAAATCTATGGGCAGAAGCGGGCGGGTTTGGCTTGCTCAGCGGCTTTTCTTGTTCTGCCATGGCACTAAATCGCGCCATTGGTATATTATCTGTATCATCACACCAACCGCTGATCACGCAGCATCGCCACACAGAACTGGAAGTAAAACTACACTTTCTGGCGGAGCTGAGTTTACGTGTATTAGAACGTTTAGGTGATGAGGCGATGCTGGTCCTGAAAAATGATTTTAGCCAGCGTGAACTGGAAATTTTAAAATGGACCGCCGAAGGTAAAACCTCGGTTGAAATTTCACTTATTTTATCCATTTCCGAACATACAGTGAATTTTCACCAAAAGAATATGCAAAAACGTTTCAATGTTTCCAATAAAACGCAGATTGCCTGTTATGCAGCGGCAATCGGACTGATTTAATTAAACACAACTACCAATTTTAGTAGTTCCCTCGTTTAAGTCAGTTGTCTACCCTGCGCCAGTGCGTTGCCAGGCTGGCGCAAAGAAATCATTGTAAACATGGGGATGTTAAAGGCGCATGATGAAAATAATTCAAACGCAATTAAAGGATATGCCATCCTCTTTGCTTGCCGAATTAGGCAGCTACCGTTACAGCGTTTTTGCTCGCGGCGAAGGGTGGTCGATTCCGCCTCGTTTAAGCACGCCGGGTCAGGAATATGACCGTTATGATCGCTCAGATGTGACCTGGTTAATTGCCTGGAATGCGCGTGCAGGAATTTGTGGCTGCGCACGTTTAATGCCGTGGTATGAGCCTGAACAAAATGAAGGCATTGTTCTGCCGTTCAGTCACGAAAAAGTGTGGGAAATGTCGCGCTATTCAGCAAGGCTGGAAGCCGACCCAGAATTACCGCTGAATATTCTCTGGCATGCCGTGCAGCTGGCTGAGCTTAACGGAAGAGAATATATTATTAGCTCGGCGACGCCGATGCTGGAAAAAATGTTTGAACAGCATCAGGTCGCTTACGATCCGCTGACGCCGGGTTTGATTCAGTCAGAAGATAATCTCTTCGCGATCCGCATTCCGGTGAGTCAACCTGCGTTGGCTGAAAAGTATCGCGGTACGCGTCGTTTTAGCCCGGAAGAAGTGCTGCCTTCACTGGGCGTTTCGGTTAACTGGCAATCATACAATTGAGGCTTTGCCCCCAACGCGGGGGCAAAGTCCGCCTACTGGCGGTAAGCGGTTTTAATCTGTTTTATGGTATTGCTGAACACTTCGGCCTGCGGTTTATCGCCAAGCGTCTGAACATAACGCTCCATATTGATAATTACTTTCCCGGCATCTGCCTGGCCCATTCCTTTCAGAATTAGAGTCACCATCATCTTCAGGCAGGCTACTTCGTCAGCCAGTTTCTGTGTCTCCTGCGAGGTTGCAAAATCTTCGTCGCTCATAAATTCTCCTTGTTGATTGACTACGTGTCGGCAATCTGCCCGCACAACAGTGGGTGAGTATATCACAGTGCAAATGACGAGAAGGTGTTCCCGCTTCGCTTATTCCTGCCGGGCACTTAAACCAGAAGTATTTATCAATGTCGCCGCACAATCATTTAGTTTGACTGGAAGAGTAATAAAGCACAGCGATTAACTCCCTGGCTGGCTTTTATTTTTATTTAATTGAAAAATAAATATTTTTCAATTAAAAAGTTCAACAAATTATGAAAGGAAAACTGTTTTATCTCTACGTTATTGTTGGTTTGATGTAAATCAGGAAATAGCGTTACCCTTTCGCTTTGTTGATGTGCTTTTAAGTTAAAAGCAGGTATGATTGCTGTTTGTTATCGTTAATTACTTCCTCTTTATTTAGCCTGCGGAGTGTTTCTCGTTGATCAGTGTGCTGCTTGTTGATGACCATGAACTGGTCCGCGCCGGTATTCGCCGCATTTTGGAAGATATTAAAGGTCTGATGATTGCGGGCGAAGCCTGCTGTGGCGAAGATGCGGTGAAATGGTGTCGCACGCATCAGGTTGACGTTATTCTGATGGATATGAATATGCCCGGTATTGGCGGGCTGGAAGCGACGCGAAAAATCGTGCGCTATAATCCCGACATCAAAATCATCATGTTGACCATTCACACCGAAAATCCACTGCCGGCAAAAGTGATGCAGGCTGGCGCCGCCGGTTACCTGAGCAAAGGCGCTGCGCCGCAGGAAGTGGTCAATGCCATTCGTTCAGTCAACGCCGGTCAGCGCTATATTGCGTCTGATATTGCACAGCAGATGGCATTAAGCCAGATTGAACCGCAAAAAACCGAATCCCCCTTTAGCTGTTTGTCGGAAAGGGAATTGCAGATTATGCTGATGATCACCAAAGGACAAAAGGTGACAGAAATTTCCGAGCAGCTAAATCTCAGTCCTAAAACCGTTAACAGCTATCGTTACCGTATGTTCAGCAAACTGAATATCAGCGGTGATGTAGAGTTAACGCATCTGGCCATTCGACATGGCCTGTTCAATGCGGAGCCGTTAATCAGTAGTGAATGACGTTTTTAATGCCAAAGCCTTTCTGAGTACAGTAACCAGCAAGCCCGGCGTCTATCGTATGTATGACGCCTCGGGAACCGTGATCTATGTCGGCAAAGCCAAAGACCTGAAAAAGCGTCTTACCAGCTATTTTCGTCGCCAGGTTGGCAGCCGTAAAACCGAAGCGCTGGTGAGTAATATCCAGCATATCGATGTCACCGTAACCCACACTGAAACCGAAGCGCTGCTGCTGGAGCATAATTACATCAAGCTCTATCAGCCGCGTTATAACGTGCTGCTGCGTGACGATAAATCTTATCCCTATATTTTCCTGAGCAGCGATACCCATCCACGCCTGGCGATGCATCGCGGCGCTAAACATGCAAAAGGCGAATATTTCGGTCCGTTTCCAAACGGTTATGCCGTGCGCGAAACGCTGGCACTGCTGCAAAAAGTTTTTCCTGTACGCCAGTGTGAGAACAGCGTCTACCGCAACCGCTCACGTCCTTGTCTGCAATATCAGATCGGTCGTTGCCTTGGCCCGTGCGTTGCTGGCTTAGTCAGTGAGGAAGAGTATGCGCAGCAAACGGATTATGTGCGGCTGTTTCTGGCTGGTAAAGACGATCAGGTACTTAACCTGTTGGTGAAACGAATGGAAGAGGCGAGCATGGGTCTGCGCTTTGAGGAGGCGGCCCGGCTACGCGATCAAATCCAGGCCGTCCGGCGTATCACTGAGAAGCAGTTTGTCTCCAATCAGGGGGATGATCTCGACGTGATAGGCGTGGCTTACGACGCAGGCATGGCATGTTTGCACGTGCTGTTTATTCGCCAGGGCAAAGTATTAGGCAGCCGTAGCTACTTTCCCAAAGTCCCTGTGGATACGGATCTGGCAGAGGTGGTGCAAACGTTTGTCGGACAGTTCTACCTGCAAGGCAGTGAGGCGCGTACCTTGCCGGGCGAAATTTTGCTCGATTTTACTTTGCCAGAGCGTGAACTGCTGGCGGAATCACTGAGTGAACTGGCGGGACGCCGCGTCAATATTCAGAGTAAACCGCGCGGTGACCGTGCCCGTTATCTGAAACTGGCTCGTACTAATGCCGCTACGGCATTAACGACGCGGTTATCGCAGCACTCGACGATTCAGCAACGTCTGAAAGCACTGGCGACGTTTCTTGAACTCGACAAAATCAGCCGGATGGAGTGTTTCGACATCAGCCATACCATGGGTGAGCAGACTATCGCGTCCTGCGTGGTCTTTGATCAAAATGGGCCGTTGCGCGCGGATTACCGACGCTACAATATCAGCGACATTACGCCTGGCGATGATTATGCCGCAATGAATCAGGTGCTACGCCGTCGCTATGGTAAAGCGATTGAAGAAGACAAAATTCCCGACGTGATCCTGATTGATGGGGGCAAAGGACAGCTGGCGCAGGCCAGGCAGGTATTTGCCGAACTGGACGTGCCATGGGATAAATCACGCCCTGTTTTATTAGGCGTGGCGAAAGGTAGCGATCGCAAAGCCGGACTGGAAACGCTGTTCTTTGAACCAGAAGGCGAGGGTGTTTCATTGCCGCCAGATGCGCCAGCGCTACATGTTATTCAGCATATTCGTGATGACGCTCACAATCATGCAATTTCGGGCCACCGAAAAAAACGGGCGAAAGTAAAGAACACCAGCGCACTGGAAAGTATCGAAGGGGTGGGACCGAAACGGCGTCAGCAACTGCTTAAATACATGGGCGGCTTGCAGCCTTTGATGAATGCCTCGGTGGAAGAAATCGCCAATGTACCCGGCATATCCTTCGCTTTAGCGGAAAAAATCTACTATTCGTTGAAACACTAGCATTGAAACGGGGTGGGCAATGTAGGAACATACGTTAAATTCTACCCATTCCAGACAGTTACCGGCATATGCAATTTAACATACCGACGTGTCTCACCCTGTTTCGTGTTGTCCTCATTCCGTTCTTTGTACTGGCTTTCTATTTGCCGTTTTACTGGGCGCCGTTTGTTACCGCATTGATTTTTGTTATTGCCGCTGTCACTGACTGGTTTGATGGTTTTCTTGCCCGTCGCTGGAAGCAGACCACACGCTTTGGGGCCTTTCTCGATCCGGTGGCTGATAAAGTGATGGTTGCGATGGCGCTGGTGTTAGTGGCTGAATATTTTCATTCCTGGTGGATTACATTGCCTGCCGCAACCATGATCGCGCGTGAAATTATTATCTCGGCTTTGCGTGAATGGATGGCCGAAATTGGCAAGCGCAGTAGCGTGGCAGTGTCCTGGATTGGCAAAGTGAAAACCACCGCCCAAATGTTCTCGTTATTTGCGTTGTTATGGCGTCCTGACAGCACGGTGGTCGGCGTTGGCGTGGTCGCATTATACATTGCAGCCGTGCTGACTTTCTGGTCAATGTTTCAGTATCTGAGCGCGGCGCGTGGCGATTTGCTCGAACGGTGATCGATGCGATTTAAAAAGCAGCAAACGGACGCGGAGTCAGGATAATTTTATTGACTCATTGCGTCAGGTCAGTAGAATGCATCGCATCGAACGGCAGCGTGTCTGCCAGAAGATAAATAAAATCAGCGGGTTTGAAGAAATCGCTGAGATTTGCGGGAATAGCTCAGTTGGTAGAGCACGACCTTGCCAAGGTCGGGGTCGCGAGTTCGAGTCTCGTTTCCCGCTCCAAATTTGCAAGTCAGGATAACCTGACGGCACATCAGTTTAAGGCGCGTTGGCAGAGTGGCTATGCAGCGGATTGCAAATCCGTGTACCTCGGTTCGACTCCGGGACGCGCCTCCAGTTATACCCTGCCCGGGTGGTGAAATCGGTAGACACAAGGGATTTAAAATCCCTCGGCTGTATGGCTGTGCGGGTTCAAGTCCCGCCCCGGGCACCATATTTAAAGCCTAATAAAAACAAGATGTTAGTAATGTCGTAAACCACCTTAATCGGTGGTTTTTTTGTACCCTTAATTTGGTTAATGGCAGCAAAATGGCAGCACTCTGGCAGCAGAGGCTTTTCAGGTCTGCTTATTTTGCATCTGTACGGTTGTCTAATGGATTAAGGGCAACAGCGGCATCCAGATGATTAGGGGCAAAGTGAGCGTAACGCATAGTCATCATTATCGTGCTATGACCGAGTATCTGTTGAAGTACCAGAATGTTGCCACCACGCATCATAAAATGGCTGGCGAAAGTGTGGCGTAACACACGTGTGCGTTGTCCCTTAGGTAGCTCAATTCCGGCTCTGTTCAGAGCTGCTTTGAATGACTCGTAAGCAGGGGAGAAAAGCGCACCGCGCTTCTTGGGTAGGGTTTTTTGTAACTGGTCGGAAATTGGTACTGTACGGTTCTTTTTGCTTTTGGTCTGAGTAAACGTCAGACGGCCAGGCAAAACCTGTGATTGTTTTAAACTCTCCGCTTCGCTCCAGCGTGCGCCGGTCGCCAGGCAAATTCTCACGATGGTGCCGAGATCTGTGCTGGCTGATTGATCGCACGCCGCTAACAGCCGGTCAATCTCTTCTTCATACAGAAAAGCCAGCTCCTGATCCCCTTCCTTGAACTGCCTGATCCCGGATAACGGGTTATCACCTTCCCATTCTCCCAGCCGTTTCATTTCCGAAAAAACTGCGTGAAGGTAAGACTGCTCGCGGTTTACTGTCGCCTCACTAAGTTTCTTCTTTCCCTTCTGATTCCATTCACCGCTCAAGCGTCTTTCCCGGTAAACAGCAAATGTGTTTTTATCAAAATGGGTAGCAAGCGGATCCCCCAAGCGCTCACAGATGGCCAGTAACTTCACTTTACGTTCTTCGCCAGATGTTAGCGTTTTGCCGTGCATTTCATACCAGCGCTCAACGAATGTGGAGAGCGTTATCGCATTATCGTTAACCGCCTGGCCGGATGCGTTATTCATGGTACGGCGCTCAAACGAGAGCGCCTCACCTTTGGTGGCAAATTGCCTGCGTATGCGTTTCCCATCGCGTCCGTATGGGAAGCACTGGCAAAGCCACTTGCCAGAAGGAAGTTTACGGACGGTCATTCTTTTATCTCGTCAGGTTCAAGTGATGAGGCTTCATGGGCTAATCTAAGGAACATGAGCGCTGCATTGTCGAGATTGTTGTATGTATTGGCTAAGAGTATTTCCCGGCATTTGCATACGTAAGGGCGACTTTGATTTTCAGGCTCATAATACAAAGTTACTACAGGGGTTTTACGGGGCTTACCATTCTTGAAATAATCGCATATATCAAGGCGAATACACACACCATCCTCTTCATATGTAGCAACATGCCACCCCATCCCATCTAAGGTGTCTTTCAAGGCGAGATAAACCTCCCCTATATCTTTAAATTTTCCAATACTGTATTGCTTGTGAGAGCGACGCCTTGTGCCGGTTGCGTCAGATAGAGCTAAGCGCTCAATTCCGGGAACCTCAATATTCTCTATAGAAAATGATTTAACAGCTCTATTGGAATCTTTTAAGTCAGCAGCCGTCATTACAAAATTTTCATTCAAAGATAGTGGAATAACATCTCTGCATGAACCGCTATTACTCCCTCCATGGTAAATAATTGAAATTCGTTTACTGCCATCGATGGCCGACCAAAGGTGATCTAATAGCGGATGTGCATCATGAATACTTGTTATGGGTGCTGGTTGGGGCGAATAGTCCTTATTAATCGTTACTATCTCAGAATTGCCAGTGGGTAATATTACGGAGTCGATGTCGGATGCAAGAGATCTGAATTCAATTTCAGAGATTAACGTAGCACCGATCTCCTTTGCTTTGTTTATCTTACTTGGACCTGCATTTGAACCACAGCATAGGAAAACCAAACCACTTACAACATTAGTTCGAACTGTAAAATTACCGTTTTCGGCTATTCTAATTAATTCAGCCTTTATTTTTTTATCGAATCCAGTGAAACATATAGTTTGCATCTTTTTAATTTCCTGCATGAAGTCAAAAAATAAAAGTACCTAATAAAACACCAGAGATAAAAATTGCTGCTATTTCTATCGGATAGTTATGCAGTAGTTCAAGGATACTAAACCGAGCCGGTTTGTTTGGAACCGTTGGCGATGAGGTTGTTTCATGTCGCTGTTGATCGAGCCAAGACAAAGCGAGCTGAAGTTGAGAGCGTGTCAGGTCATTCAATCTCCCGGTGCCAAAATGGATATGGTAGTAGCGAATCAACTTTTGTCTGATCTCATTATTTTCACTGTTTCGAAGAAGAAGACCGACCAATGCTTTGCTGGCGTCTTTTTCTTTGCACCGGTCCAGCATGGCCTGGAGGAAGCTAACCGTTGTCCGATAATGATTAACGGTCATATCTCCAATACAATTAACACCTACCTCGGCATGGACTTTCTGCCAGATAATAAACGCTTCGCTACCATCAGCTTCAGCTATAGCTGTTACAAGGCTGTTTAGCTCCTTGCGTTGAGCCTTAACAAGAGGGCGCTTGTCTTCTTCCTTTTCTGGAAGTGAAACATTGATTGTGTGACGACCATCAAACTGATCTATTCGAATCTTATTTTCATTGAAATCGCGTCCTGCGACACGGTTTTGCTCACCAGTAGAATTGACCGGCATAAGCATTCCCTCACTTATTTTTTTCGTTGAAATCCCTGCCCGCTACGCGGTTGCCTTGGCCTGATACGCTGATTGAGTTTGTTACAGAACTGCCAGCCGTGAGAGCTGCGAGAGCTGCTGCTTTTACCGCCAAAGGAGCATCACGATAAATTCGGATAAGTTCTTGTTCATCATCTGATAGCGCTCCCGTTTTAGGTATTCTTTGACCTGTCAAAATGTACAGCACATCAATACCAGAAGCTGCCAATGCCATGAGGTAGCCGCCACCAGGTATTTTTTCATCGCGTTCATAAGCTGCCTGGGCACCACGTGAACCATTAGCTAAGGCTGCAAAATCAGTTTGATTAAGCCCCCGACGATCTCTTTCCTCTCGCAACCTGAAACCTAAAGTTGTCATTTTATTCTTTCATCGTTGACATTGACACCTATAGTGATCAATGATGTTTTTTACGGATACTTAGCAGATCACAATATACCACTATGACACAAGACGAGAACATCCAAAGGTCACGACTTCCTAAGGGGTTATCTTCTGGCAACCCTATCCCTATGCGGCTGACCACCGAAGAACGCGCGTTACTTGAGGCGTTAGCCACCAAAGAATGCCGTTCGATCTCCAGCATGGCGCGCATGATTTTTTTGCGGGGCATGGAAGTAGCTAACGCGGACTGATCAAGGTGTTTCTATGGAAAACATCACAATCAATTTAAACGTACTGGCTCCTTATCTTTCCCTTAAGGAGTACGCCAGAGTGACCGGAATACCCTTCGAGACATGCCGGGATATGGTGAAAGACGGGAGAATCATCATTCGGCCTAAGGAGCTTTCCGGCGCAAAGGTTGAAGTAAATATGGTCGCCATGCTTAAAGATGCGATTGCTAATAGCTGAAAGGACTATTAAATGAAAAAGCGCTATTCACAACATGGGTCACATGCCGGAAGCATTCCGGGCTTGGTTCAGGTAAGCAAAAACGTTTATGTATATTCCGGCTTCACTATCCGAAAATCTTCACGCAATATTTTTAATCGAAGTAATGCATATCTGATAAATAAGCGGGATGATAACGGCGGTATTGATAATTATTATGGGCGTGACTTTGCCTTGGCTGAAGCAATGCGAACGATTGAAGGTTTAAGGCGTGGAAAAAATTATGATGATTGAAATGATTATCGGACTTTTTCTCTTTGCTGTTCTCATGTTGCATTTAATTCAGTTTTTAATCCGCCTTCATTGCAGGAAAGTAAAACAGAGAAGAATTAAGGCGCTTACTGAATGCAAGGCCCGCCGCACAGAAGTGGAACTAAAAGCCCGTAGGCAACTGTAGCAGGTACACGATATGAATGATAACGCTCCATCACTTGCCAGCCTGTTAAAGCATGGTTGCCAGGTCACACACTTCAAAAACTCTCGCGGCTGGCTGGAAACGCCGGACGGAAGATTTTTTAAGCCCGAACCGGCGAAGGTTCAATTTATCAAAGGTAAAAATAAACCGTTTATTTATACCCAAAGAATAAATAAAAGCTTCCTGCTTAAACTGGCTGGCTTATTTAAAAAGCTAATTAAGTAATTCGATTTTAAAAAATCAACTCTGTTTTCTCCGCCTTTTTATTAAGTGGCGGCGGTTCAACTCATTCTTTTTTCGAGGAAGAGATTATGACCAGACGTGATCAATATAGCTTCATTCTGCACGTTCTTTTACCTGCTATCGAAAATGAAGGATTAACTATTAAAACCCGCCGCGATGGTGAGTTAACCCTTTCAGCCAATGGATCAGTAACCACTAATTTTATTTGCAACCTGCGCCAGCACTGCATTGAAGAATTGCAGCGTCCTTATTTCCCAAACCCTTACGGAGTTTAACGCGATGAAACACGTAATGATTGATATTGAAGCTATGGATAACAAGCCGACTGCGGCGATCGCGTCTATCGCTGCGGCAATCTTTGACCCTATGTCAGGTGCAGTTTCCGCCTCAATGTACCGGCGCATTGCTATTGAAAGCAGTGAGGCATTCGGCGGAACGCTGGGCGCTGAAACAATCAAATGGTGGTTTAAGCAGTCGGGAGAAGTACGAGCGGAAGTAATCAAAGAAGGAGCTTGCTCCCTCCCTGTAGCTCTTAGTGAATTAAATATGTTTATCCTGGAATATTGTGATCTCGCGAGCGTGAAAGTCTGGGCGCGCGGCACTGATTACGATATGCCGATTATCTACAACGCACTGCGCGCTGTAGGTTTAAAACCGGTCTGGAATTTCTGGAATGCCCGCGACGTTAGGACGGTTGAAGAGGTTGCGCTTACTGTCTGTGGGTATGCCTCAAATCGGCTTGTCGATTCTGAAAAGCATAACGCTGCCGCTGATGTGTGGAATCAGATCGCCCAGCTCTCAGACAACCTAAAAAGTCTCGCAGCTAAAGGCGCTATGGGGGCGGCATTATGATCCGTTCCCTCCTAAAATGGCCCGGTGGCAAAAGCCGCGTGATGCCTGAATTACTGCCGCATTTACCAAAGGCTGGTTGCCTCGTTGAGCCTTTTGTTGGCGGCGCTTCCGTGTTCCTCAATACCGATTATCGCCGCTATATCCTTGCGGATATCAACCCAGATCTGATCCGCCTATATCGTGAGGTAAAAAGCAACCCTGAGCTGGTGATTGATCTTGCCCGCCCGCTCTTTGCGACCGGCAATTCCAAAGAGGAATACTTACAGAACCGCCGCATTTTCAACGGTACAAAAGGTTTGCTTGATGTGGCCCGCGCGGCCCTGTTTCTCTACCTCAACCGCCACGGCTACAACGGCGTGGTGCGTTACAACCAGAGCGGCGGTTATAACGTGCCGTTTGGTCAGCACAAAACCGCGCCTTACTTCCCCGAAGCGGAGATCCGCCAGTTTGCTGAGAAGGCCAACGACACCAAAGCTATTTTTCTGTGCAGCTCGTTTCAAAACACCCTCAAAGTGATGGTTGGAACGGATGAAGCCATCTACTGCGATCCGCCGTACCTGCCTGTCAGCGAAACCGCTAATTTCACCCAATACCACACTGAGCCATTCACCGAGAAGCACCACCGCCAGTTAGCGGCGGATCTGCTGAAAGTGAACCGCAAATATGGCGCGCCGGTGGTCATTTCCAACAGTGACACCGAAACCACCCGCGAGATTTACCACCGCTTCCACCTGCATGAAATCGACGTGCAGCGCTCTGTTAGCACTGACGCCAGCAACCGCCAGAAGGCCAAAGAAGTGATCGGCACTTTGGGCATCGTTGAAGGATGCCCGGCAGGTGGTTGCGGAAACTGTGAGAGCTGCGGGGAATGCCTGGGCATTGCAGACGATTCAGAAATGGAGGCTCTGTAATGACAAAAATCTATATCGCTGGCCCAATGAGCGGATTGCCTGGCTTTAATCGCCCTGCGTTTCACCGTGCCGCCGCGCACATTGTACGGCGTGGAAACGTTGCTCTTAACCCTGCGATCCTGCCGGATGGCTTAGAACAAGCGGAGTATATGGATATCTGCCTTGCCATGCTCCGTTGCGCTGATGGCATTTTCATGCTGGACGGTTGGCAGCAGTCTGCTGGGGCAAAGGCAGAATACGCGCTTGCTGAAAAATTGGGGCTGGATATTCAGCACCAGATGATTGATCGGTACGTGGGCGCACGATGACCACCGCAGCAAGTGGGCGCAGCGCTCCGACGCCGCCCCCTCCGTATCCGGGTAGTGCTCCAGACGTTACCCGGTACGATTACGAATGGCAGAAGCCGAAAGCTGCCATTTGTGTTGATAAGACTCCCGTTGTTGATCTAGTCGAGCTGGGTCAAGAACAGGAGTTTTTGGCGTGGGTAAAAACAGCCCTTGCGCCGCTACCTCGCTTTATTCGCCTGCGTCTGGCTTCCCGCATTGACAGCATTCATACCATGAAGGGGAGGCACATAGCCCGTCTGGCGCTGCGCGATATCATCCGCAGGGATCTGCCGCCTATCAACATGGTGAATGAGCAATACGCTATTGCGATGACCGATGAGGCCAAATCTCAGGCTGATACAGCATTCAAAGGGTTAAACCCGCTTTACCACACGTTTAACACTCTGCATGGATTGGTTGAACGCTTTAACCACCTGCCGGACTTCACGCCGGAAGATGTTGAGCTACTGGCGCAGGATATCGCTATTTATATGCGGTCTGTGCTGAGTGAAGTTCATGAAACGGTAGAGACTCAGAGTGATCGGAAATATGCCGGATACCTTTACACCGAAGCGGCTATCCTCGCGCGGATTTTCTTCCTGATGCCTCCGAGCTGGGCAAAGTATTGCCGGGGTGCGCTGTTTATTGATGAGGCAACTACTGGCATTAGTAAGATGCTGGATGATCGCTACTGGCACCGTAACCTGAAAAAGTACGCCGCGCGCTGGCGTGAGCACCTGCATATTGCCTTTGGTGATGTAAAGCGAGGCGCTGCGCCGTATTGCAGTAAGCACCACGTTGATGAGTGGGATGCCAGACGCAAGCGCAGCCGCACAATCATGGCCCGTCTTGAGCTGGAAGACCAGGACACTAAAGAGCGTATTTCGCTTATTGAGCAGATCGATAAGAGCATATCTAACCCGGCATTGCGCCGCGTTGAACTTATGACCCGTATCGGCGGCTTTGAGAAGGTTGCCACCGAAAGCGGCTACGCGGGCCAGTTTTTTACTCTGACAGCACCATCCAAATACCACGCATATACCGTATTCGGTCATCGTAATGCCAAATGGAATGGTGCCAGCCCAAGAGCCACGCAGCGTTATCTTAATCGGGTATGGCAACAGATCCGCGCTGAGCTGGCCCGCCGTGAAATTCCGGTCTTTGGTTTGCGAGTGGCTGAGTCTCACCACGATGGTACGCCGCACTGGCACGGCCTGCTGTTCTCCCGGCCGGAACATTCCGCCGAACTGCTGGAAGTGATGGAAGACTATGCTACCCGCGAGGATGCGGAAGAGTTGCAGGGTAAGCACGGCAATCAGCCACGTTTTGATATGAAGCCGATCGATCAGGAAATCGGCAGCGCCACCGGCTACGTGGTGAAGTACATCAGTAAGAATATTGACGGCTACGCGCTAGACGGTGAAAGCGACGACGAGAGCGGCAGGCCGCTGAAAGAAACATCAAAACACGCCACCGCCTGGGCATCGTGCTGGGGCATCCGTCAGTTTCAGTTTTTGGGCGGTGCGCCGGTATCTGTCTGGCGTGAGCTGCGCCGGTTCCGCAATCAGGAGCAGGCTGACAAGATAAACCCGCTGTTTGCTGAGCTGCACCGCGCAGCGGATGCTGGCGACTGGCAGCAATATACCCAATTGCAGGGCGGGGCACTGGTTGCCCGCCGTGATCTGCCGTTGCGTATCTGGTACCAGCAGAAAGACGAGCCGAATGATTACGGCGAGTATCTGGATCTTATCAAAGGTCTGGTGATGCCAGCCGTTCACATCCCACCAATTGAAACCCGCCTGCATACCTACCGCATTGTGCGTAAGAAACCGGAAGTTTTAGACGACTCCGGGCAGGCCGTTGACTTTGATTTTGACCTTCGGGGCGCGTCCGCGCCCTCTAGGACTCGTGTCAATAACTGTACGGAGGTCAAAAAACATACAAATTTAGGGGGTGAAAATTCCCCACCGGTTGAGCCTGAACAGTATGAAATTGGTCAAATGACCCGTGAGCAGAAAAAACGGCTCAACGAAAGCCTCAGAAACTACAAACCAGAACGGCAAAAATCACCTGCTGACGAGTTTGAGGCGCTGGCTAATGCCATTACGGCATCAGATTGTGATGATATTGAGCAGGCCAGGGCCGAGAGTTATCTAAAAGTTGCTCAGGAATTGCGGCAGCAGGAAAGGGATATGCCTGCTGTTGCCGGGCTTGCCCCTGTGCCCGCGGATCGCATTACGGCGCTGGATGATTTTGCCAGATCTGTAGGCATAGAGTTGAGCATAGGCCAGTTAACGTTATTGCTACGCGGTGAGCGTTTGCGAATTGATGGCTTTATTGTCTCCGCAACCAGCAGCGGAGAGCTGAGACGCAGAAAAGATAACGGCGCTGACCGTAAGACTGCCGATTTGTGGCAGCATATGAAACTAAGTCACAATGTTGACAGCAGAGATATCAGGCATGATCCCGTTGGCAGCTATGCGGAAATGTTGAAAAAAGCGGATCCGGTTGCGTGGGACAGGTTGTTTGGCACCAGAAATCAGGGGCGGCGCGTATGTTTGACGAAGAACAGCGAGAGCAGGAAGTAATTGATTTCATCAGTAACAAAATTAAGCGATGCCGCAAGTGTGGTAACGAGCTGCACTACAAGGAAAAGTATTATTTTAATGACCGCATTTGCTGCACCTGCAAGGGGTTAAAAGCGTTTGACGCTCCCGAAGATATTGCTCTGTCTGAAAGCTGCGAGCCACAACCAGCGCGGCTGGCGGATGAAGGCCATGATGCACGAACCAGTACCGAGCGTGAGCTATTTAACCGATATCCCGAATGGCAGTTGATGAATGAGAGGGCGGCAAAGAAATGGCGGGAAGAGCATCCGCCTGAAGAAAGCTGTCTCCCGTCTTCCCGTTCAGCGGTAAATTCCGCAGGGCCATTATCTGTTGAGCGGATCAATGAGCTAATGGCTAAATATGACGCCAGTGAAGCCGTGGATATCAGGCAGGAAGAGCTGATATCGCTGCTGTGGGAAGTGCTCTACCACCGCAAAGTTAATCCAGTCTTCTGAGATGGGTTTACTTCATGTGCGCAAGACCACCGGCAAAGAATCAAATGGTAATCGTTATATGTACTAGCTCAGACCTGATCTGACAGTTACCGGTTATTTATACAGGTGTCTGTCAGATTAAATCTGGTTCAGATTCTTTTCTGCCCAGACCCGTTTTCCATCAAGTAACGTGGCCATTGGC
>NZ_JASUAZ010000007.1:0-140011 GCF_030283135.1 Mixta mediterraneensis
ACCTAAGCACTTCCGGGCGCGGTTATGCCTCGCCCGTCTTTCCAACCTCTGCCTGCCTCAGTCTTTCAGCAAAATGGCGCGGCAGGTTTTGCCTTTGATTTTTCCCTGCCTGAGCTTTACCAGGGCCGATTTTGCCTGGGCGGCTTCAATGGCGACATAAGCATGGTTAGGTGCCAGATCGATTTTACCAATCTGATCGGCGCGATAACCCGCCTCGCCGGTTAGTGCGCCCAGAATATCGCCTGGACGAATTTTGGCTTTGCGACCGCCATCAATGCACAACGTCATCATGGCTGCGGGTAGCGCTTTACTGCTGCCTTTTTTCAGCGTGCTGGTGGCAATCCAGGGCAGCGGTTGTTGTAAAAAGTCTTCCAGCGCATGCGCCCGGACCATTTCATCGGCCGCCACGAAACTGACTGCAGCTCCTTCTTCACCGGCACGAGCGGTGCGTCCAATGCGGTGCAAATGCACTTCCGGGTCCCATGCCAGCTGATAATTTACTACCAGCGCCAGCGATTTAATATCGAGGCCACGCGCTGCCACATCGGTTGCTACCAGCACGCGGCCGCTACCGTTGGCGAAACGGATTAATACGCGTTCGCGATCGCGTTGTTCTAAATCGCCATGCAGTGCCAGCGCGCTAATGTCACGATCGTTCAGCGCCGCGGCAACCTCATCGCATTCGCGTTTGGTGTTACAGAACACGACGCAGGATGATGGCTGACGCTCGCTCAGTAACGCAATCAGTAGTGGCAGCTTTTCGTGGTTGCTGGCCTCAATAAACTGCTGTTCGATGTCTGGCAGCTCGCTGACTTCTTCCGTTACCACACTTAAGGCGTCGCGTTGAAAACGCGTGCTGATGGCAGCAATGCCTTCCGGCCAGGTCGCCGAGAACAGCAGCGTCTGGCGCGCTGCCGGCGTGGCTTCGATAATCGTTTCCATATCATCCCGGAAACCCATCTCCAGCATACGATCCGCTTCGTCCAGTACCAGGGTGCGCAGGTTATTGAGCTTTAAATTTTCGCGCTTGATATGATCAAGAATACGCCCCGGCGTGCCAACCACGATGTGGGGCGCGTGGCTTAAAGAATCACGCTGGGCGCTGATGGGCTGACCACCGCACAGCGTCAGAATTTTGATGTTGCGCGTGAAGCGCGCCAGCTGGCGCAGCACATTGCTGACCTGATCCGCCAGTTCTCGCGTTGGGCATAAAATGAGCGCCTGGGTCTGAAACTGTGCGCTGTCAATAGCGTGCAACAACCCAATGCCAAAGGCTGCGGTTTTTCCGCTACCGGTTTTCGCCTGCGCACGCACGTCACGCCCCTGTAAAATGGCGGGTAGCGTGGCAGCCTGAACCGGCGTCATGCTGGTGTAGCCCATCTCGCGCAGGTTACTGAGTTGGCTGTCGGGAAGGGAATTGAGGGTAGAAAAAGCAGTCACGGCGCGGCCTCTGAGGCTAAAAATAGGGCATTATTGCGCGCGCAAGTCTGGCAGAAAGTGCGTTCGACGGCAACGGCAACCTTGAAGGTTAACAATATGAATATGTCCGCCTGGCGGGCATTAGGAATCACCTGAAGTTTACCTGTTATGGTTGGTTTTTTTTAATCAGTTAAGGGCGAAGGCGTAATAAAGTGCTGCCTTAAAAAAAAGAGCAAGGCCAGAAATAACTTTATAATTATCCGTTTTTTAAAATTATTTTTTAATTAAATCAGATGAATCTGTTTTATTTGCTCCAGTAATACAATTAATCATTAAAAAATACATCCTACCTTGCCGATAAAAATCTTAAGCTAATTGCTTTATATTTAGCGCGCCATATTCCTGTCACAACGACCGTTAGAGGATTTTTTCATTGAGTAGTATCCAGGGACCACATGAAGATGTGCTTAAAATAGTGGGCCGCGCCGTGTTGACGTTGCACGTTCATGGGGAGAGCTTGTCGGCTGACAAAGTTGCTTCGATGATCGGCTGTTATGCGGAAGATGAGCCCTGTGATCAGGAAGATCGTCGCTTATATGCGTTGGCAATGGAATTGATGTCAAAAGCGAGCCTGATAAAAAGCGTGTAACACTGCTACGGGTCAGCCTTCTCAAGGCCTCCTTCGGGAGGCTTTGTTCTTATCTGGCCTACTAAAGATCACAATACCGCTATACAGGCAACGGGCAGGGTGCGATGGCAGTATTGCTGAACCTGCTCATATGCCACTCTCTTTTAGGCTGCTACCAGCAACGAATCGATAAATTTGGTCCTACCAAACGGGCCGAAAAATTTTCCTGCTTCACAGAACAGGAAAATTCATAGCATTAATATTGCCTGAACTTAACAAACCATTAACTATCTGTTGCCAGTACGCTTCAAACCCTTTTTTTGGTCTGACCAAAACAGGCTTGTAAACGTTGCGGGCGCGCTGACATGGCTGCGCACGCCTGTTTACCGTTCCTCTGGAGATAACAGCATGCAGGTTTGGCAACAAAACTATGATCCGCTCGGCAATATTTGGTTGTCCAGCCTGATCGCATTGATCCCTATTATTTTTTTCTTCTTCGCCTTGATAAAGCTAAAACTGAAAGGCTATGTGGCGGCAACGGCTACGGTAGTGCTGGCGTTGCTGGTGGCGTTATTGCTTTATCGTATGCCAACCGGACAGGCTTTAGCCTCGGTGGGTTACGGCTTCTTATACGGTTTATGGCCAATTGCATGGATCATCATCGCCGCCGTATTTGTGTACAAAATCTCGGTAAAAACCGGGCAGTTTGACATTATTCGCGCTTCAATTTTGTCGATTACGCCCGATCAGCGTTTACAAATGCTGATTGTGGGCTTCTCGTTTGGTGCCTTCCTTGAAGGCGCCGCGGGCTTTGGTGCGCCGGTTGCGATTACTGCTGCGCTGCTGGTTGGGCTTGGTTTTAATCCATTGTACGCGGCTGGTTTATGCCTGATTGTGAATACCGCGCCAGTGGCGTTTGGAGCGATGGGCATCCCGATCATTGTTGCGGGGCAGATCACCGGCCTGGACAGTTTCGAGATCGGCCAAATGGCCGGTCGCCAGTTGCCGCTGCTGACGATCATCGTGCTGTTCTGGATCATGGCGATCATGGATGGCTGGCGCGGCATCAAAGAAACCTGGCCGGCGGTGCTGGTAGCAGGCGGCTCCTTTGCGATTGCACAGTTTCTCAGCGCTAACTTTCTCGGCCCGGAACTGCCAGACATCATCTCTTCGCTCACCTCACTGGTGTGTTTAACCCTGTTTTTGCGTCGCTGGAAGCCGGTTCGTATTTTCCGCTTCAATGATGTGGGGGCGTCAGTGGTCGATCAGGATCTGACGCGCAAAAAATACCGTACCGGGCAGGTGATCCGCGCCTGGATGCCGTTCCTGTTTCTCACTGCCACCGTAACCCTGTGGAGCATTCCACCCTTCAAAGCTCTGTTTGCTAAGGAGGGACCGCTGGCTGACTGGGTATTTAGCGTGCCGGTGCCGCTGCTGAATGATCTGGTAGCGCGTATGCCGCCGGTGGTTAACAGCGCCACGCCTTATCCGGCTATCTTTAAGTTTGATATTGTCTCTGCGACCGGCACGGCAATTTTGCTGGCCGCAATCATGGCGATGGTGTTCTTACGCATGAAGCCGAAAGCAGCGCTACAGACGTTTGGCGAAACGCTGAAAGAGCTGGCGTTACCGATTTACTCAATTGGCATGGTGCTGGCCTTCGCTTTTATCTCCAATTATTCCGGCTTGTCGGCGACGCTGGCTTTAGCGCTGGCGCATACTGGTGACGCCTTTACGTTCTTCTCACCGTTTCTTGGCTGGCTGGGCGTGTTTCTTACCGGTTCGGACACGTCATCTAACGCGCTGTTTGCCGCGTTACAGGCAACAACGGCACAACAGATTGGCGTCCCGGATGTGCTACTGGTCGCGGCGAATACCACGGGCGGCGTTACCGGTAAGATGATTTCGCCACAATCGATCGCCATTGCCTGCGCGGCGGTGGGATTAGTCGGTAAAGAGTCCGATTTATTCCGCTTTACGGTTAAGCACAGCCTGATATTCACCTGTATGGTGGGCGTGATCACCACGCTGCAGGCTTACGTTTTTTCCTGGATGGTTCCATGACACAACCTGTCCCACCCCTGGCGGAACATCTGGTGGTACGCCTGAAGTCATATATCCGTGAACATCAGCTGGAGCCGGGTATGCGTTTGCCTGCCGAGCGCCAGTTATCTGCCGAACTTGGCGTCTCGCGCTCATCGCTGCGCGAGGCAATTCAACAGCTGATCAGCAGTGGCATGCTGATCAGTCGGCGCGGCGGGGGCACCTGGTTACGACAGCAGCCTGCCCCATGGTCGGAACAGCGGATTGTAGAGCCGATTCGGCAACTGCTGAGGGACGATCCCGATTACCGCTATGACATTCTTGAAGCGCGTCACGCCATTGAAGCCAGCACGGCTTGGCACGCCGCATTGCGTGCCACTGAATCCGACAAAGAGAAGCTGCAATACGCTTTTGACGCCACGCTCAAAATGAAACAGAGCGACGATCCCGATCTCGCCGCCCAGGCCGATCTACGCTTTCATCTCGCCATCGCCGAAGCCTCGCATAACGTGGTGTTGCTGCAAACCATGCGCGGCTTGTTTGATCTGCTGCAATCGTCCGTGATGCAGAGCCGCCTCCGTATGTATACCCAGCCGGTAATTTTTGCCCGCATCACCGAACAGCATCGGGTAATGCTGGATGCTGTTCTCGCGGGGGATGCCGAAGGGGCGCGTCAGGCTGCTATGCAGCATCTCGGCTTTATTCACACCACCATGAAAAATCTGCATGAAGATGAAGCGCGTCAGGCGCGTATTACCCGCTTGCCGGGCAATGAATCACGCAACCGTAAGGAAAACGACTCATGATTATCTCTGCTGCCAGCGATTACCGCGCCGCTGCGCAACGCATTCTGCCGCCATTTTTGTTCCATTATGCCGACGGGGGGGCTTACGCCGAGCACACCCTGCATCACAATGTGGACGATCTGGCCGGTGTCGCGCTGCGCCAGCGTATTTTAAAAAACATGTCGGATCTCAGCCTTGAAACGAAGCTGTTTAACGAAACGCTTTCCATGCCGGTCGCGCTGGCGCCGGTCGGTTTGTGCGGCATGTATGCGCGGCGTGGTGAAGTACAGGCGGCGCGTGCGGCAGCGCTGAAAGGCATTCCGTTTACTTTATCGACCGTTTCCGTATGTCCGATTGAAGAAGTTGCGCCAGCAATTAATCGTCCTATGTGGTTCCAGCTCTACGTGCTACGCGATCGTGGTTTTATGCGTAATGCGCTGGAGCGTGCCAAAGCAGCAGGCTGCTCAACGCTGGTATTTACGGTGGATATGCCTACGCCTGGCGCGCGTTACCGTGATGCGCATTCCGGGATGAGCGGCAAAAACGGCGTGCTGCGCCGCTATTTACAGGCAATAACGCATCCGCAATGGGCGCTGGACGTTGGCTTACAGGGGCGACCACACGATCTCGGTAATATTTCTGCCTACCTTGGCAAGCCGACCGGGCTGGAAGATTACATCGGCTGGCTGGCGAGCAACTTTGATCCCTCCATTTCATGGAAAGACCTGGAGTGGATCCGCGAATTCTGGGATGGCCCGATGGTTATAAAAGGCATACTTGATCCAGAAGATGCACGTGATGCGGTACGCTTCGGCGCAGACGGCATTGTGGTTTCCAACCACGGCGGACGTCAGCTGGATGGTGTGCTTTCTTCGGCGCGCGCACTGCCTGCTATCGCTGATGCGGTGAAGGGCGACCTCACTATTCTGGCGGACAGCGGCATCCGCAACGGATTAGATGTGGTGCGCATGATTGCGCTGGGTGCCGATACGGTGCTGCTGGGGCGAGCCTTTATCTATGCGTTAGCGACGCATGGCCAGCGCGGCGTGGAAAATCTGCTCAACTTAATTGAGAAAGAGATGCGTGTCGCAATGACGTTAACCGGTGCCAAATCAATCAGTGAAATCAGCCGGGATTCGCTGGTGCAGACTAATGCGCTGCTTAGCGAGGCAGCTCCTGTGCAACCACGCGCGGTGAGCTGACGCGCGAAAACAAATGTGTTGTCTATACTTACCTTCTTTACCAACAGGAGGAACGACATGACCATTCATAAGAAAGGATCGGCGCACTGGGAAGGCGATATTAAGGGAAAAGGCAACGTAAGCACTGAAAGCGGCGTACTGAACCAGCAACCTTATGGCTTTAACACCCGCTTTGAAGGGGAAAAGGGCACCAATCCGGAAGAGTTGATTGGTGCAGCGCATGCAGCCTGTTTCTCAATGGCGTTATCGCTGATGCTGGGCGAGGCGGGCCATCCCCCGAAAAGCATTGACACGACGGCGGATGTTTCTCTGGATAAGAAAGGCGAAGGCTTTGCCATTACGAAGGTGGCTTTAACCAGCACCATCGAACTGCCTGGCATTGATAAAGCGAAATTCGATGAAATTATCAATAAAGCGAAAGCAGGCTGCCCGGTTTCACAGGTATTGAATGCTGAAATTACGCTTGATTATACGTTGAATAACTAAGCGTGCAGCACAGACCGCCTTTTTGGTGGTTTGAGTATTATGCCAGGACAGCACGGTTCTGCTATGAACTGCACCAGATGCGCCTCAGGGCGCATCTTCGCTTTCTGGCCTGAGCAGGTATAAATGGGGCAGGGTATGGCGTTGTGAAACTGGTTAACAGTCAAGTCTGAGGCGCGTGGTCAGTATTCAACTACAGAGTGCTGAGATAAGTGCCTCCTACGACAGGCGGCCCACTTTACGGCTTTAACAGGCACGCCTGGCGCGGTCATGGTACAGCGTATCCCGGCACTGCCTGCGCTTGTCTCTGAAGCGGGGCTGGCTTCACGTTCGGTAACCGTGTCCCGCCAGAGGCCGTTGCCAGGCGGTTACAGCCCCTACCACACCGCTTCCGTACGATAATGTTTATAATCTGCTGTTCCTGAAGGTTCTTTATCTGGCAGTAATGTACTGCCATACATTTTTAACCACTTCTGAAAGGTTTATAGCTGTGCAAGATTTTCAGCTTTCCAGCACCTGACCGCAGTACCGTTCCCCAGTAGCCGCAGCGACTGAGGATTGCCGCAGGCAGCCGTTGCATAAGGGCAGCGTTCCCGGAAATAACAGCCCTCTGGCAGCTTCCGGTTCCCTGGCAATTCGGTATTACTGGGCGCGCCATCCAGTGCAGCACCAATCCGCGGTACTGATTCCATCAGGAGACGGGTATAAGGATGGCCGGGAGCGTCAAGGACCTGTTTCGCTTCGCCAACTTCGACAATCTGGCCGAGGTACATCACCGCCACGCGATCGCTCATATGGCGAACGACGGACACGTTATGTGAAATAAGAACATAGGTAAGATTCTGCTGTTGCTGCAAATCGACCAGCAGATTCAGGATCTACGCCTGGACCGAAATATCCAGCGCTGAAGTTGGCTCGTCCAGAACCATAATGTCAGGCTGTGCCGAAAGAGCGCGTGCAATGGCAATACGCTGGCGCTGACCACCTGAAAAAGCATGCGGAGGTCTGTCGAGATATTCAGGACGAATACCGACTTTCGCAGCCAGAGAGTCGGCGAGCTTACGCCGCTCTTTTTCGCCAGAACGCGACTGAATCCATACCGGCTCTGTAATGGTTCTCCAGACGGGCAGGCGGGGATCAAGGGAAGAGAGGGGATCCTGAAAAACCATTTGCATGCTGCGCCCAGACCACGAGCCGGGAGAGGTTGTTAGTTCGAAACGGCCCGAGGTGGGTTTGAGCATGCCCATAAGAAGTTTTGCCAGCGTACTTTTACCGCATCCTGATTCGCCCACAATTCCCAGGGGCTCGCCCCGCTGAACAACCATGTCCAGTCCGTTCAGCGCATGAACGCGCTCGGTGACCTTTCCCCGCCAGTTGGTTTTTGCAGGAAAATTTACGTGAACGTCGTTTAGTTCAGGCAGAGCTTCAGACATGGGCATTCTCCTGCTGTGAGTACCAACAGGCTACCTGCTGCTCTAAAGCGCCTGAAGGCCGTAACTGAGGGGGTTTACCACAGGCTTCACCGGCTGCAAAGCAGCGTTCACGGAAGGCGCAGCCTGATGGCAGTTTTGCCAGATTAGGCACGGTACCCGGAATGGAAGCCAGTTCCTCGCGAGGTTCGCGCGCATCTGGCGAACACGCCAGCAGTCCCACAGAATAAGGATGAAAAGGTTTCGTCAGCACGCCACGGGTAAGACCGCTTTCAATGACCGAGCCGGCATACATTACGTACAGCCTGTCACAGACCTGTGACACGACGGCCATATCGTGGCTGATAAAGAGTACGGCTGTTCCGGTTGAAACCGCTTTTTGCTTCAGCAATCGGAGTATCTGCCGCTGCACCGTCACGTCCAGGGCCGTGGTTGGTTCATCCGCAATAAGCAAATCCGGATCACAGGAGGAAGCCAGCGCAATCATGACACGCTGACGCATACCGCCAGACAATTCGAAAGGATACCTGCGCAATGCTGTCAGCCGTTTCAAAAGGGATCTGCTTCCTGTTACTCAACAGCCAGGAACTGATCCGCTTTTCGCTGGGCGTCTGATGACTGTAAGCCGCCTCAATCGCTTTGAAGAATTTCGTATTTGCGTTCATTTTGGCTTCAATGTTATTTGGTTGTCATTGCGTGAATGTCTGACATAAAACTAACAAAGCACGATGTATGCCATTTTTAGAAAATCATTAGTTTTCTTTTTAATTCAAAAGAATATGAATATTTAAGGCTTAGGCGGAGAAAAGCGTGCAGGCGACAGAGTGCCATGCTGGCGCAACACTAATGGCATTCTCATCACAACTGTGCAACTTCTGCATCAGGGAAATTTGATATACGTCCGGATTTTCACTATTGCGCAGGCGGAAGAACAGCGGCCTGCGCCGCTGCTCTTTCATTCAAATAAAGACAGGGAGATAGTTTTTAACTGCATCAATAAAATGGAGCGCGGCAGTAGGTAACGGCCTGTTTTTACGGGCAAGAAGGCAGAACTCGGGGGCGGGCAGAGCCACATCTTCAATGCGCCGCAGGCATGATGCTGAGCATAAAACATGCATACAAATTCGGGGCGCGATCAATGCCCCGGTTTTATTGGGGGTTCTCTAGTTAATAAGGATACCGGAGGAGCTTAGGAAGTGTCATGGTGAACGGGGCTAAAACCCTTCAGACGTATTCACCTTCGTGCCGTTTAGTACGTATATCGCTGCGGGCAATGCGATACGCCTTGCCCGGATCGCCCGCCACAAATTCGAATGTCGGCGAGTAATAAAACGGCAGCCAGCCGCCGTAGCCGCTCTCCCACTCCCAGCGAACGGGACACGGCCACAGAATGCCATCATACAAAATGTAATAAACCCAGCGTCCGCTGGGACGACGGGGGCGTGATTTTTTCATGGGATTCACAACGGTAATAGTGAACAACAGCTTATATTTTGTACGCTAAAGCGCCACCTTGCAATGTTGTAGACAGGCTTTCTTATTGCTGGCCCTACTCTAGCGATGCACTTCACCACACAGCAGTACCACGTTTGGTCGCACTTTGTGGATGCGATCTGCCATCTGTTCACAGACAACTTTTGTGGGATAAATCCGTTCCGATACCGGCAACGCATCACAGGCATCATGACCGCAGGCGCTCACTAACAACACAAATCCTATCAACATGGCTCGACTCCTTTACACGGTCTGGTGGCTCGGACTGTGATGTTTTTTATCCTTTTTAGTGATCCAGTATAGACAAACGTGTCGGCACAGCATTATCAGCCTGAGCGGTAAAGAACTTAACCCGAGAAATACCAGGCAGGCAGCAGCGCGATAAGATTGTTTAACGTATGCAGAAAAATGGGGAGTGCCAGGCTGTTGCTGCGCAGACGAGCGTAGCAGAGCAGCAGAGAAAACAGCGTCAGTGCGATAAGGGTTTCCCAGTGCACATATTGCGTATGCATTATCGCGAACAGTAGCGACGTTAATAACATACAGGCGAACCGGCTACGAGGCGCCCACAGTAAGAACGCCTGTAACAAAAAGCCGCGAAACAGTACCTCTTCAAAGACCGGCGCCAGCAGTACTGCTGTCAGCAGCAATATCAACAGCGAATGTCGCCCTTGCTGCGCTTGCTCAACCAGCCAGCCCCCCGGCTTTGTGCCGCCATCAAAACAAACAGCGCAATAATAAACAGCAGCGTCTGTAACGGTCGCAACTCACCGAGAGGCAGGTCGGCACGACGCTGGCAGTAGAAGCGATAGAGCGGATAGATCACCGCGAATTCGAACAGGCAAAGCACCGGCACTAATAAACCGTCACTACGCAACACACCGTAGTTAGGAAACAGCGTAATCAGCATAGTAATGAGGTAATAGACCACAAAGCTGCCGGCGTAAAACAGCGTCAGCGTCACTCTGTCGGAATTGGTGTTCATAAGCGGCCCAGCCAGCGAAGGTTAGCGCATAGTAGCAATGCGCCTGATCGCTGTCGAGTCACCGGGAGAGACAATATTTGCGCGTTATTTACCTGATCAGGCTAAACCGCCAGCACACTGAGCCGATAACTGAGGGAATGTTTTCGGGCAAGGCAGCATACATTGTCAGCACGATGAAACCCGAGCCGAATTTTTCGCTTTGTTGTGAGCTTTCTTAATGACTTTTGTACCCCAGGAACCACCGCTGCGCCCTTTTTTAAACGGAACTGAAGATCGTACCGTCCGCTTTACACGGCGCAGCCTGCGCACGCTTACGCTGCTGCTATTCAGCGTATTAATACTTTCCGTGCTCATGGTGCTGACTATCGCCAGTCGGCAAAACCAGTTGTCGATTGAGCATGATCAGATATTGATGATGCAAGCCTGGGAAGGGCGTAAAGAGGCGATGATCACCGACGTCCGTGATTATGCCTTTTGGGGAGAAGCCTGGCGTAATTTGCATATTACGGTGAACAAAACCTGGGCTTACGATGAAGAAAACATCGGGCCGGGCCTGTATGAGGAATATCACTACGAAGGGGTCTTTGTGGTTGATGGCAGCGGCCACACCACGTATTCAGTGATTAATGGCAAGCTCAGTGATACGAAGCTGGAGGCCTGGCTGGGGGAAAGCAGCCTGTCGCTGATTGCCAAAGCACGCACGTTAAATAATGGCACCGTGGCGCGCAACGCGCTGGTGGATCATCAGCCTGCGATTGTGGTGGCTGCGCCAATCAGTACGGGTAAAGTGTCGGGCCTGGCGAAAAAAGCGGGTCCGCCATCGGTGCTGGTTTTTGTCAATCTGTTTACGCCGGCCAAGCTGGAAGCCCTGGGCGCGGCGCTCGGTGTAAGCGGTCCGCGCTTTGCCCAAAACGAAGTGGATGCCAAAATGATCCCGCGTTTGGTGGAAGACGTGCCGGGAGGCGAGCCGCTGGTGTTGCGCTGGACGGCAAAGTTGCCGGGAATGGAATTGATTTGGTTTCTGCTGCCACTGCTGCTGGTGATGGGAATCATCATCGCGTGGATTACACGTCGCGTCAGCCGCCACGCGCTGCACAACGCGATTTTATCCGATCGCCGCTTCGCCATGCTGGCGGTGAGCCAGCAAGAGCTGGCAAACAGCGAGGCGCGCTTTCGCGACCTTGCTGAAGCCGCTTCAGACTGGATTTGGGAAACCGATGAAGAGGGGCGGCTGATTTATTTGTCGTCGCGTTTCTTCGTGGTGACGGGGCATGAAATTCCCTTCTGGCTGGGCCGCCATATTGATCATCTGCTGACTCATCCCAGCTATTCTTTAGTGACCTGGCTGATGCGTCAGGAGTCTGAGCCGCAGCAAATACCGCTACGCTGTCAGTTTATGTCTGCTCAGGGCGATCGGCGCATTGGTCAGCTGGTAGCAAAAACCGTCTGGTATAACAGCAAGCGCATTGGCTTTCGCGGCACGGTATTGGATATTACCCAGAGTATGGAAGCGGAAGCGCGTATTCAATTTCTGTCACGTCACGATGTCTTAACCGGCCTGCCAAACCGTATCCAACTGCAGGAATTCCTCACCCGTCACCTTGAGCAATACAATCAGGATATGCCGCTGACTGTTATCAGCCTCGACCTTGATCAGTTCAAACCGATCAATGAAACCTGGGGGCATGCGGCGGGAGATTTAGTGCTGAATCAGATGGCGCAGCGCCTCAAAAATTGGGTTGGCCCACATGAGCTGGCCGCCAGGCTTGGCGGTGATGAGTTTGTGCTGATCCTGCGGGAAGGCGATCGAGAAAAAGTCAACGAACGCTGTGCCCAGCTGCTGCATGATGTTCAACAGCCGATCACTACGGGCCAGCATGTGCATTATCTTACCGCCAGCATGGGAGTTGCCTGTGCGCCGCAGGATGCGTCCCATTCCGAAACGCTGCTGCGTATGTCCGATATGGCACTCAATGAAGCGCGTGTGTCCGGGCGCAATCAGTGGATTTGGTATGCCAATGAAATGGCCAGCCAGCGCGAAAGCAAACGCGAGATGGCGCGTCGGATTGAGCGAGCCCTCAAAAATGAGGAGTTTCGTTTGTACTACCACCCACGGTATCAGCTGCTGAGTGGACAGCTAGCGGGGGCAGAAGCGCTGATCCGCTGGCAAACCTCGCTGAATCAGTGGATCACGCCGGACCGCTTTATCCCGCAGGCAGAAGAAAACGGTCTAGTCGCGGCGATCAGTGACTGGGTGTTAAAACGCGCGTGTGAAGATGTGCTGGCATGGGGCGGCGATCGCTACGTTTCGGTCAATATCTCACCGGTAGAGTTTCGTAGCACCGATTTAGTGCAGCGCATTGCTAACGTGCTGGAAGTCAGCGGATTACTGGCGTCGCGGCTGGAGCTGGAGATCACTGAAAACGTTACGTTCGAACACCCGAAGCAGGCGCTGGAAGTCATGCAGGGTTTGCGCGCATTGGGGGTGCGTTTAACGGTAGATGATTTTGGCACCGGTTACGCGGCGCTCGGCTACCTTAAAACCTTTCCGTTTAATGGCCTGAAGATTGATCGCTCATGGATGAAGGATTTCCCGGAATCACAGCAGGCGCAATCGGTGGTGGCAGGCATTATTGCGTTGGCGCGTGCATTCGCCCTGACCATTACCGCTGAAGGGATTGAGACAGAAGCACAGCTGAACCAGCTTAAAAAGCTTTCATGCGAAGAAGGGCAAGGATATTTCCTTGGCCGCCCAATGCCACTCGCGGCGTTCAGTATGCTTCTGGAGAGGACGACGCTAAATCATCAGGATCAGGCTTAACGTACTTTCACAGCAACAAACGTCATTAAAGCGGCGAAGCCAATAAAGATTGCAAGTTCCATAATCATTACCCCAGAAAAAACTTAAGTAATTTTAGCGCTCGACAGGTGTTTTTTTAGACGGCAAGTGCGATTTGTCTGAAAAATTGTGATCCCGACCGCTTTTTATTTCTGCCGGTTCTCTTTTTTCGCCCAATACGGCAGGTTGACAATCAAAGGTTTGGTATGCGGACACGCTTTGCTACTCTTTGGCTCAGGGTTAACACGTCCAAGAGGAGATCAAACGTGAATCATTATGGAAAGGCGCTGGTTGTGATGGGATTCTTTGCCTTAACCGCGTGTCAGTCAGCCAGCAACCCCAAAACCGCTGCGGTGCCTCAGGATCCAGAAAGCGATCGCTGTGGCGCTTCGCAGTACCAAAATTACGTAGGTAAGCCGTTATCTTCGTTAAGCAGCCAACGCTTCGATCATCCGGTTCGCGCCATTCCGTGGAATTCAGCGGTAACGATGGACTTTAATCTTAACCGGCTGAACTTTATGGCAGACAAGAGCGGCAACATCAATCGGGTTTATTGCGGCTAATACGGAATAGGTCGGGTATTGTCATACGGTTGTCATGGAGGCAGGCGAGGATAGTTCCGCTGCCCGAACGCATTCGAATTGCAGAAAACCGGCAAGCTGTTAAGCCCAGTGAGCATAGAAAACGCGGCGATCGGGGTGAAAATACGCTGCCCGTCAACTGGCAATTTGAAGTATGCGCGCGCAGCCCAGGATTTTCTCGTCACTTTCAATATGCAATGCTCGTCTTGTTTCTTCCCGCCACGGCGGGAATTTTTTTAGCCGGCTTTTAGGCCAGTAAAAAGGAATTGACGTGCCGAACATTAAATATTGCTGATTAATTACTTTTGTGGCTGTGTTTCAAGTAACTTCGCCAGCAGGGCACGGTAGTTTTGCAGATGTTTCTCATCACCTTCAAATTCCAGCTTGTCGATCACGCGCGCAATAATCGCTTTATTGGTAGCCGGTTGTCCCGCTGCCATTAATTCACGCAGGATGGCTGCCAGCAGAGCGGATTCCGGCGGGACATTCCAGTCTGGGCTGTTGAAATAGTCGGTGATAGCACGGCTGGCACTGTTTGGTTGCACTCTCATCATCCACCTCCGCTAAGACAACGACGAACCCATTACGCTGCGGCGCAACAGGCAATAGCGCTGGGTTAAGTCATGCGTTCTCTCTGTCCGGGCAGTGGACTGCACCCTGCCTGAGAACCTTGCGCTGACCAGAATAGTCTGCGTACCGCACGTGACGGACGGTTTTTTAAACATAGAACTATCAGAGATAATTGTCAGTAACAGGCTGAAATATTTTTTCATGTGATCGATTCTCTGCCAATAATCAGAAAAGCGAACGATTGTTTTTGCACATAATCCCACTGAGAAAATAAGCAGCCGGAAAATATGCACGCGGCGTATCGTTAAATCTCAGCGTAAAACTGCGTTTTGCATAACGTGCCATGTTTTGTCGCTCAGTAATGTTAATCAATTGTTAGACTAAGCGTTCATTTGACCTGCAAGCTGTCCGCATACCTATGTTTTGCACACGAGAATCCTGGAAAATAAACCTGATTTCGGTCTGGTTTGGCTGTTTTTTCACTGGGCTGGCAATCAGCCAGATCATTCCTTTCCTGCCGCTGTATATCGAACAGCTCGGTATTAAAGGCGCGGATGCGCTTAGCCTCTGGTCTGGTCTGACGTTCAGCGTCACTTTTATTGTCTCAGCGGCGGTCGCGCCGTTGTGGGGTAGCCTGGCGGACCGTAAAGGGCGCAAGTTGATGTTACTGCGCGCCGCGTTCGGGATGGGGGCGGTAATTTTATTGCAGGCTTTTGTGACGCAGGCGTGGCAGCTTCTGCTGCTGAGAGCATTAATGGGATTAACGTCGGGCTATATTCCTAATGCAATGGCGCTGGTGGCGGCGCAGGTACCGCGTGAACGCAGCGGGTGGGCGCTAAGTTGCGTAGCCACCGGTCAGATTGGTGGCGTAATTCTGGGACCAATGCTCGGCGGTTTGCTGGCCGACTGGGTCGGTTTGCGTATGGTATTTATCATCACTGCTGTTTTATTAATGATTAGCTTTTTAGTGACGCTGTTTCTGATTAAAGAAACTGACTATACGCCGGTGAGTAAAAAGGACAAGCTCAGCGGACGCGAAGTGTTTCGCTCGCTGGAGAATCCAAAACTGATGGTTTGCCTGTTTTTTACCACGATGGTGATCCAGATGTGTAACGGATCGGTGAATCCGATCCTGACGCTGTTTGTGCGTGAACTGGCTCCTTCCGCTGAAAATATCGCTTTTCTCAGCGGTTTTATTGCCGCGCTTCCAGGTATTTCGGCACTGCTTTCTGCACCACGCCTGGGACGGCTGGGCGATCGCATTGGTACGCAGCGTATTCTGCTGGCAACCATGATAATTTCGCTGCTGCTGTTTATCGCCATGTCTTTTGTCACCAATGCGACCCAGCTTGGCGTGTTGCGCTTTTTGCTGGGTTTTGCCGACGGCGCGATGATGCCTGCGGTGCAAACGCTGCTGGTGCGGCATTCACACGACAGTATTACCGGCCGCATTTTTGGATATAACCAGTCATTTATGTACCTGGGCAACGTCGCCGGGCCAATGCTCGGCGCCGCGGTTTCGGCGCTTGCCGGTTATCGCTGGGTTTTCTTCGCCACTGCCATTGTGGTACTGATCAACGTATTTTTTCTGCGTCGCTTTTACCGCCGTCCGAAAACCCCACTGGCGCGGCCTGTTGATGAATCGTCAGAACATAATGCCAGCGCTGTTGAGTCAGCAAAAACTCGTGGCTGACGCTGGGACTCCATGAATCATCGCCACCAACGCCCATATGGCAGGCATCAAGATGCAGCCAGCAGCCCGCTTCAGGCTGCAAAAGGTGACGATGCGACGTCTCACGCAACTGTTCAAGGCTGAAGCGACTCAGCGAAAAAGCGAAATCGCCACTGACCTGCCAGCTACCGCTGTTAAGCTGTTTTGTTGCGCCGCGTAAACCGTTTTCACTGGGGAAGACATAGGGCGTATAGAGCGCGTCTGGCGGTAAATTCCAGCGTGAAAACTGCGCTGCAAGCTGGCGGTCTGGATAGTTTTCATGCGGACCCAGGCCCAGCCATTCCACTTTTTCAGGCACATGGGTTAACTGACAGCGTAAACCTATGCGGGCTGGCGGCGGTAAACCGGCAGCCTGTTCCACCGATACGCTGATTTGCATTTCGCCCTGTGCATTAATGTCGTAGCGCTTGCGGCTGATAAAGGCGATTTGGCCATTAGCATGCCAGCTGTGCAGCGTAGCGATTTGTACCGCGTTGTTTAAGGCATCAACGTGTGTCGATTCGACGCGGCATTCCATCTGGTCATAACCTGCCGTTTTCCAGCGTTCAACCCAGGCGTGGGGATCGATATGTCCGGCTTCGCTGGTGCCAATATCGTTATCCAGGGGCGCACGAATAAAACAATCGCGCAGCGGCGACAGCAGCGTTTCTTCACCGTTCACCAACCACTGCACCAGCTCGCCGCTGCGACGCGAGAAATGCCAACGCTGCTGCTGGTGGCTGACGGCAATCAAATCGTGATTAAACTCCAGCTCCGGCGGGCAACCCGTTTCATTCCAGTCAGGTAAACTCAGCGCCGCTGGCAGTGGCCACTGATCCCAGGCCACACGCCAGTCGGCATCGGCCCAGGCTGTTGCGTTTATCTGATGCACAGCAACATTCAGCCAGCATTCCCCTGTTAAAGCATCGGGTGGCAAGATGTTCACCGATTGCTGACCTTGTGGCGGTATCGCTAATACCACTTCTCCCTGCGCCACAACATTGCCCTCCTGCTCAATGCGCCAGTACAGCCGTTCGTTATCGCTGCTGCGGAACAGATATTCACTGCTGACTGTAAAAGCGAAGGGATTATCAGCATCCGCCTTAAACTGGAAAAACTGCTGGGCGCGCTGCGCTTCGAAGAGCGCCGGATGCGGCGTGCGGTCGGCAAAGACTAAGCCATTCATGCAAAACTGGCGGTCGTTAGGCTTATCGCCAAAATCGCCGCCGTAGGCTTGCCACGTCTGGCCCTGATCGTCATAGCGCGTCAGGCTCTGGTCAGCCCAATCCCAGACGAAGCCGCCTTGCAGGCGTGGAAACTGGCGAAAGGCTTGCCAGTATTTCGCGAATCCGCCCAGGCTGTTGCCCATGGCGTGGGCATATTCACACAGGATGAGCGGGCGTGTTTCACCGGGCTGGCTAATCCATTTTTTTAATGACCATTTTGGCACAGCGGGGAAAGGCTGCTCCTGATCGACGCGCGCATACATCGGGCAAATAATATCAGTCGCAGTCGTATCAGCGCCGCCCCCTTCGTACTGGACCGGACGTGTGGGATCGGCGCTTTTTACCCAGCCATATAACGCATCATGGGTACTGCCGTGGCCCGCTTCATTGCCTAAAGACCAGATAATAATGCTGCAATGATTGCGGTCGCGCTGCACCATGCGCGTCACACGTTCGCTGTAGGCGGCAAACCAGCGGGGATCGTCCGACAGGCGATTCATCGGCTGCATACCGTGCGTTTCAATATTGGCTTCATCCACCACATACAAGCCATAGCGATCGCATAACCGATACCACAACGGATGATGAGGGTAATGCGAACAACGCACTGCATTAAAGTTGTGCTGCTTCATCAGTTCAATGTCGCGGCGCATTGACGCTTCGTCAACTACCTGTCCGCTAACCGGATGGTGCTCATGGCGATTAGTACCGCGTATCAGCAGCGGCTTACCGTTTAAACAGAGCAGGCCATTAGCAATAGTGACGCAGCGGAATCCGACGTTATAGGCTTCTACCTCCAGCACCTGCCCGCTGTTGTCCAGCAGCGCCAGCGTGGCGCGATAGAGATGCGGCGTTTCAGCGCTCCATAACGCTGGCTGCTCAACCCGCAAGCGCAGCCGGGCGCGCTCGGGATACGCGCCTCGTTCGTCAATAATCGCGCTACCCAACGGTTGCTCACACTGGCCGATTTGCTGTTCGCCCTGCCATAATGTCAGGCGCAGGCGATAGTTTTCCTGCTCATTTGGCGGCAATTTTACCTTTACCAATGCGCACAGGCTGGCGCTGTCAAACGTCGGGCTGAGTGGTGTTTCAAGCTGAACATCTGCCAGATGCACGTCCGGCTTATGCAGTAATGTGACGTCGCGAAAAATGCCGCTCATGCGCCACATATCCTGATCTTCCAGATAGCTGCCATCACTCCAGCGCAGCACCATGACGGCAAGACGATTTTTACCCGGCTGCAGTATCAGGCTGAGATCAAACTCAGCGGGCAGGCGGCTGTCCTGTGAATATCCTACCCATTTTCCGTTACACCACAGATGAAAAGCCGAAATTACCCCATCAAAGATAATGCGCGTCTGCCCGGATTCCAGCCACGCCGCATTCACATTGAATGTGAGCGAATAGCAGCCGGTTGGATTCTCTACGGGGACATAGGGCGGATTGACTGGAATCGGATACTGCACATTTGTATAGATGGGCGCATCGTAGCCGTGCATTTGCCAGTTAGCGGGAACGGGCAGCGTTTTTGCATCAGGTAAATCCTGCAGCAGCCAGCTGTGTGGTACGGCTTCAGGGCAATGGAAATAACTGAATGTCCATTGCCCATTCAGGCTTTGCAGAGCAGGTGAGGAGAGATCATCCCGTGCGGCATATTCATTGCGCCAGCTGGCGAAGGGAGGATGCGTATCCAGTCGGTGCAGCGAGGTAATGACCGGATTTTCCCAGTCGTGGCGGGCAATAATTTCACCAAAAGCAAGTTGAGCATTCGACATGCTGACATCTCTAAAACGTAATGCGCTCACAATGCGTAAAATTTTACTGACTGTAAAGAGCCTGACTTAACGATTTAAGCAAAGTTTTACTGGGCCTGACGGCGGCTTACGAGGCGATGTGTGGGTTTCTTGTCTTGTTACTGCCAGTAATATGTTAAGGCTGGTCAGTAAAAGTTAATAGCGACGGGATACAGAGGATTCTGTCTTGTTGGCATTTCAGGGCGCTCATACACTCAGCTCGTTTTCTTCACCCTGAGGTTGATATGGTACGGATTGTTAAGCTGGCTGCCGTTGTGGCATTGGTTACCGCGCTGAGCGGATGCATTTTCCCCCCTCCTGGTGGTGGCGGCGGTGGTTGGGGCGGTGGTGGACATGGCGGCGGGCATGGTGGCGGTCCGGGTCGTGGCTTTGTTGACCCGCGTTAATATTCCTACAAACGGTATTTAACGGTGAGCGAAACGTTTAACGTTTCTGGAAGCGATTAAGGAAAACGTTTCGCTCGCGATTAATAAAAATAATAAAACCCTGTTTCGCTATTTTTTTTATTTTAACTTGCTGAAACAAAGCTAAAAAATAACTTTTTTTTTATTCAGGCTGGTGATAACTTCAGCTTTTCCTCACCGCTGAGGCTGCAGCATGAAATACCTTATTGCTGAATTACTGGATAAACTTGCTGAGAAAGAAGAAGCGTCTAAAGAACTGGTCGCGCAAATTGAAGCGCTGGAAGTTGTGGTGACAGCGATATTGCGAAAAATGGAGTCTGACCAGCAAAAGTCGATCGCTGCCGGTATTGAAACAGCAATGATCAATGCCGGCGCTGATGCCTCTGATGAAAACGCCATTTTACTACGTAATTACATCGACAAACTGTTAAACCATCCTCGCGTTTAATGTCTGGGCGGAGGGCGGTATCGCCACTTTTGCGATCCGCTTACCGATCACATTTAAAAATCCACCCTTTCTTTTATTGCCTGCCAAACTTATCGGGTCCCTGTGATAAAGGAGAAGCAATGATGAAAGGCTGTTTGGTAGCGATAGCCATGGCAGGATTACTGGCTAGTGGAATTGCCAGCGCGGCAGAAAAAACGTCGCAGCAGGAAAAAATGGCACTGTGTAATCAACACGCTGGTTCGCAAAGCCTGAAAGGCGATGCACGTAAAACCTTTATGAGTGATTGCCTGAAAAAAGACAGTAAAATGTCCAGCATGACGCCGCAACAAATGAAAATGAAAATCTGTAACAGCGACGCTGGTGATAAAAAGCTGACGGGTGAAGCACGTAAAAGTTACATGAGTCAGTGTTTGAAAAAGCGTTAATTAGCGTAACGGCCACTGCGGTGGCCGTGATTAATTGGGGGCCAGTTATTTCATTTTTGCCTTTTTTCCGCGCTACGCTTAAATCGCTTTTCTTTATTAAAAAACCTCAATAAACAACGCACTGGCCGTTTCGATTTACATTCAGACAATAGCACGCTGGATCTTTTGCCACACTTACTGTTTGTAAGGTATTACGCAGTGCTTCGCTTATTACTGCGTAATTAATAATGAGAACAGCGAAAGGAGCCATGTCGTGAATTATCAATCTGTTGTCGCCTTGATCGATCTCCCGCAACGTCAGCCAACCAAAAAGAAGCTGGGTGAAACCGAAGTGCTGCTGATACGTGACGGAGAAAGCGTTCACGCCTACCAGGCTAAATGTCCTCACGCTGGCGCGCCTTTAGAGCAAGGTGCTATTTGCGGCGATAAGCTGGTCTGTCCGTGGCATAAAGCGGTGTTTCAAATAGCAGACGGCAAAATGTGTGAGCCGCTGGCGTTGGCCGATCTCAGGCAGTATCCGGTACGCATTGAAAACGGCAATGTGATGGTGAACCCCAAAGCCATGTCACCTGCGGCACCGATTGGCCGCGGAGCAGATTCGCCGGTATATGCGGTTCTGGGCAGCGGAGCCGCCGGAAGCGCCGCGCTATGGACGCTACGTCATGACGGCTTTAAAGGTCGCGTGGTGCTGGTAGAGCGCGAGGAAGATGCGCCTTACGACCGCACCACGCTAACTAAATTTGTGCCAGCAGGTAAGATGAAAATCGATGACGTTCCACAGTTGCTGGGAGGCGATGTGCTGGAGCATATCGAACGCCTCCAGGCGAACGTCACGCGTGTCGATAGCAAACAGCAGCGGCTGATTTTTGAAGAGGGTGGTGAACTTAAATTCGATAAATTATTGATTGCCAGCGGCGGTACACCCACGAGGCCAGATTTACCTGGCAGCAATTTAGCCGGTGTGCATGTGCTGCGCAATAAACGTCAGACCGAGGCGTTGCTAACGGAAGTGGATAAAAGTCAACAGATTGTGATTGTCGGGAATAGCTTTATCGGGATGGAAATGGCTTCAGCGCTTCGAAACCGTAACGTTGAGGTGACCGTGATTGCACGTCATCCGGTTCCCTTTGCTAAACAATTTGGCGAAGAGATTGGCCAGTATTTCTATGACCTGCACAAATCCAATGGCGTGAAGTTTGTTGAGGGCGAAACGGCATCGCTAGAAGGCGAGCACCACGTTACCGGGCTGCGTTTGAAAGACGGCAAGGTGATTGCTGCCGATGTAGTGTTATTCGCCACCGGCATTAAACCTGCAACACCCTTTATTCATGATTTGCCACTGCTGGATGATGGTAGCCTGCAGGCCGATGAGCAGCTGCGGGTAGCTGAAAATATTTGGGTTGCGGGCGATATAGCCACCTATCCATCAGCACAGGGTCCGTTGCGTATTGAGCACTATCGCGTGGCGCATCAGCAGGGCCGCATCGCGGCAAAAAATATGCTTGACCAAAATATCGTCTATGACCGCGTACCGTTTTTCTGGACCGCGCAGTTTGGCACCCGCTATGAATATGTCGGACATGCGAAGGAATGGGACGAATATAAGTTGGTCGGTTCGCTGGAGGATAAGAAATTTATCGCCTTTTATGGTCAGCAAGGCCAGTTAGCGGCGATCAGCTCATGCGGGATGTATACGCTGACGGCAAAGTTTGTCAGAAAAATGCAGGAGCCGATGACGGTGGAAGAAGGGCTGGCGCTGTTTGAAGAGAATAAGCCTTAAAAGCTGAACGATATATTTCAGCGCGCCTGTTTTAAAATAATAAACCCAGCAGAAACGCATCCCAAATGGCAACGTGCCCCGCACCAGGAATGGTAAGGGGCCGAGCGTCGACGGATAACGAATGGCCTTTTCACCATTACGTCAGCCTTAACTCACACCAGCCTCAGGCGGTTTAGTCTGATCGTTTACGCGCCACTTAACTTTTCAGATTTCGCCATACAGCGCTGCATAGCTTCGATCACCGCCGCCCGGAAGCCTTTTTCTTCCAGCACTTTCACCGCTTCGATCGTTGTCCCCCCTGGCGAACACACCATATCTTTCAGCTCGGCGGGATGTTTGCCGGTTTCCAGCACCATTTGCGCCGACCCCTTAACCGCCTGCGCGGCGAACTGGTAAGCCTGCGCACGCGGCATACCGCCGAGCACGGCTGCATCGGCCATCGCTTCGATAAACATAAATACATAAGCGGGCGCAGAACCGCTCACACTCACCACGGAATGGATCAAATATTCGTTTAACACTGCCGCCTTGCCAAAGCTCTCAAAAATAGTGACGACCTCCTCAAGCTCTGCTTGCTCAACCAGCACGTTCGGCGTCACGGAGGTCATACCTTCACTGACTAAGGAGGGGGTATTCGGCATGGCGCGGATAATTTTGCGATCGTGTCCCAGAACTGACGCCAGCGAGTCCAGCGTTACGCCTGCGGCAATGGAGACCACTACTGCGTCCTTTCGCAACTGTCCGGCGAGATCGTTAAGCACCTTCAGAATGACGTTCGGCTTCACGGCGGCAAACAGAATATCGACCTCACGTGCCAGCGCTTCGGCGCTTCCGGCCGCGTTAATGCCGTATTGATCGGCCAGTGCCTGATTGGTAGCGGGTTTGCGATCATAAATCCAGATGCTGGACGGCGCGATCTTTCCACTGTTCACCAACCCGCCAATGATAGCTTTCGCCATGTTGCCACCGCCGATAAACCCGATTCTCTTCTCTAACATCGCCGTTTCCTTAAGAAATTTTCGATTTTCTGAGCGGGTTAGCTTACTTCAGCCATGATTAATAACAAGTCAGTCAAAGAGAGGATACCCGATGTCGCATGACGAACAGCGCAGCAGAGACTACCCGGTAAAAGAGGACATGCCGTGGCAACGCCTTGAATGGCGCATTCAGCGTGTTGGTTATGCCCTGTTGGTATTGATTGTTATTGCCGGTGCCTGCGGGGTGTTTTCTAAAGGCTTTCTCAGCGACCAGCAAGTCAGCAGCAGCGATGGGCGAATGCAGGTGGATTACGAACGGTTTGGCCGCCTTGACAGCAATATGGATATGAACCTTCATCTGCATCAACTGAAGGGGGATTATTATCAAATCACGATGAGCGGTGAACAACTTGATGCGCTGCAAATTCAAACGTTACAACCTCAGCCTGACGAAGCCTGGAGCGATGCCCATACGCTGATCTTACGCTGGCTGCGTCGGACCGGGCAGCAGGACGCAACGATATGGCTCTCAGCACAGCCCCAAAATTACGGACGGTTTACCTTCACCCTACAACTCGACGATAGCAGCCAGGTTAAATTGACTTCATTGGTTTACCCCTAGGAGAACGGCATGGAAACGGTATTACGTGCGGCCAGCATGTATTTATTATTGATGGTAGTGCTGAAAGTGGCGGGACGACGCACCTTAATGGAAATGACCTCCTTTGACCTGATTCTGTTGCTAATCATCAGTGAAGCTACGCAGCAGGCATTGCTGGGAGATGATTTCTCCGTCACCGGCGCGTCAATTACCATCATTACGTTGATTGTGATCGATATTCTGTTTGGCATGTTAAAAAACTGGTTTCCGCGCGTTGAAATGCTGATTGACGGAACCTCGCTGATATTGGTCGAAGAGGGCAAACTGCTTTCGCAACGCGCGCGAAAGGCCGGTGTCAGCGAGGATGACATTCTGCAAAGTGCGCGCAGTTCGCAGGGCCTGGAGCGGCTGGACCAAATTAAATTTGCCATTCTGGAGAAGAACGGCAAGATCTCCATCATCTCCCGAGAATAAGGAATTGAAATGGCTATTTGGGTTGATGCAGACGCTTGTCCAAATGTAATAAAAGAGGTGTTGTACCGCGCGGCAGACAGAACCCAAACCCTGGTGACGTTCGTTGCGAATCAGTTTCTGCGAGTGCCTCCGTCGCCTTATCTACGCACCTTGCAGGTGCCAGCAGGTTTTGACGTGGCGGATAATGAAATTGTCAGGCGTGCGGAGCCGGGTGATCTGGTGATCACGGCCGATATTCCCCTGGCGGCAGAGGTGATGGAGAAGGGCGCTGCGGCATTAAATCCTCGCGGCGAACGCTATTCGTCAGCAACGATTCGCGAGCGACTGACGATGCGTGATTTTATGGATACGATGCGCGCCAGCGGCGTACAAACGGGCGGCCCGGCGGCGATGAGTCCGCGTGACCGCCAACAATTTGCGAACGAGCTGGACAGCTGGCTCAGACAGCAGAAGCGCTGAGTTTAGACAAAGTTGTCGTCGTCGAAATCATCACCGCCAAAGTCGTTCAGATCGTTATTGTCGGCAAAGTTGTGATCCCAGCCGCTGTTGGGATCGAGAAATGACTGATCGCCCCCGTTAAAGGTATCAAGGTTATCATTCACATCCGGTAATGGCGGCTCGTTAATGATATTTACAATCTCCTCAGGCTGCGAATGGTGGAACATGCTGGTCAGCATATCTGCCATTACCACCCCGCCCGCCACGCCCACCGCCGTTTGCAGCGCGCCGCCGAGAAAACCGCTGCCGCGAGCGGCGGGAGCCTGGCTATATTGCGGTTGCTGCTGAGGCGCACTATTCCAGAGTGGCTGCTGCTGCGCGGGGGCCTGATGACGCGAGCCGCCAAACAGCCCGGAAAGGAAGCCGCCGCTGCTCTGCTGTGGCTGCTGTTGCTGTGCCATACGGCTTTCCAGCTCGTTAATACGGTCGTTCAGCTTTTTCAGGGCAGCTTCCTGAATCAGAATTGCCTGCGCCATATAGTAAGGTGCGCCCGGTTGCGCCTGCAGATGCTGCTTAATCCGCTGTTCGGCATCGGCGTCGCGCGCCGTGGTTTGGCTTTCAGCCTGTTTCAAACGGCTAAACAGCCCATCAATCAGTTGTTGTTCTTCGCGTTGCATGATGACTCTCCTGTTGCGACTGTTATGAGTATATGGGGCCGATTAAGGGGAAAGTAAAACAGCAGGCGTAAGCAAATGTTGCAAGGCGGTATAACCAGGCAGGATGCACAAAACGTGCATCAAATAGCTAAAATAAATCAAACGGTTAAGGCGAGTTAACTGGGCCGGGCACGCATTTCATGCTTGATGGGTGGAGGTGATAATAAAATCCGGTTATTATGCGTTGCATTATTGAGCTGAACGCGCAGCCTTTCCCGGCTGCCACGGCGGAGGAACTGCCCTGATGTCATTACCCATCTTTCTGATTGGCGCACGCGGTTGCGGCAAAACCACCGTTGGCGAAGCGTTATCGCAGGCGCTGGGTTATGCCTTTCGTGACACCGATCACCATCTGCAATATGTTACGCAACGCAGCGTAGCGGAAATGGTTGCGGAAGAAGGCTGGGAAGGTTTCCGGGCGCGTGAAACTGAATCATTAAAGGCGGTTACCGCTCCTGCCACCATTATTGCCACCGGCGGCGGCATGGTGTTAGCGGAAGCGAATCGACGCTTTATGCAGGAACAGGGCCGGGTCATCTGGCTAAGCGCCCCGCCGGAAGTATTAGCGGAACGACTTGAAAATCAGCCCGAAGCGGAACAGCGGCCAACCCTAACCGGCCGCCCGATAGCTGAAGAAATGGGCGAGGTTTTGCGTGAACGCGCGCATCTTTATCGTGCGGCAGCGCACCATGAAGTCAATGCTATGCAGGCGCCGGAACGCGTGGTTGATGAAATTCTGCAATCCCTTTCGCTGGCGCGAGCCAGCTGAACTAACTTACAGATTTTTCTTGCTTTAATCGCTCCTTATCTCCTGTTGTCTATACTTACTGCCTGACAGGTGCTCACCTGTCAGGTGGAGTGCCATTTAGCCAAGAGGGATTGAATATGCCAACAAGACCACCGTATCCACGTGAAGCGCGCATTGTGCCGGTAGAAAAAGGCCCGGAAGGCAGTCGGGTCATCTCGTATGAACTGCGTGCCGATCATCCCACCCCCAATTCGCTCATCAGTGAATATAAAACGGAAGCCGAAGCGCAAGATGCTAAGGCGCGCTACGAAGATATAGAAAAAGAGTAGGACAGGCCCGCTGGCAAGGATGCCAGTAAGCGGCTTTATTCGTCCCCGCCATATTTACTTCAATTTTCCGCAAAACACCTTTCTTCCTGCATCCCATCCTGCGTTTTAACCCTGCCGTAAGACAAAACACCAGCCGTGGGCCATTTGTCGAATAATTAAACTGTATGAAAATCGGCTGGTGAAAAATTCCGGCTTGACCGAGCTCATCTCACGTTTTACTTTCGGTTTACCCAAACAGGAACTGAGTTCCATATATTGAAACTGGCACTATGACCACCCTTGAAAATGCAGCCGCCGTGCTCAGGCTGTTCCAGCGTAAAGGTATTACCCAGGGACATGCGGGGCTGACGTTTACCGAAGTGGTTGAGGCGCTCACGCTGCCGAAAAGCACCGTGTCGCGCCTGCTGGCTACCATGGAAAATCAGGGGCTGCTGGATCGCGATCCAGAAAGTCGCTGCTTTCATATTGGTAGCGTATTGCTGGCGGTGGCAGGCCACTACCTTTCTGCGCCGCTGGTTGACAGCGTATCACCGGCGATGGTGCGCCTGGTGGCCATTACTGGCTGCATGGGCTACATCTCTAAGCTGGATGGACGCGAAGTTTTGGTGATGCGGATGTTTCATGGTCGTCACTTTACGCAGTTAGTCACGCCGCCGGGCAGTCGCATGCCTGCTGCCGCAACATCGACCGGGCGGGCATTGCTGTCACTGTTAAGCGATGAAGATATTAGGGCCCGTTATCAAGATCAGTGGGAAAGGGTAGCGCCGAATTCGCCGCGGAATGTCGACGAGCTGTGTGAAAAATTAGCGCAGATCCGCCAGCAAGGCTGGTCACTGGCGCAAAGCGAAACCTTAGCCGGTATTAGCTCTTTGTCAGTCATTGTTAATAACAAACATCATGGCGAATCGGTGGCGCTCTGCCTGTCGTTTCTGTCGCAGGAGGCGGAGCCGGGATACCCGCCAGCACTATTAGACGCTTTACGCGCAACGGCTACAGAGATGGCCGATAAATATGGCGCGTAATGTCTCAACGATTTTATCGGCGTAATACTTTCGCCAAACCGGGGAAAACTCAGGCCCTCGGGCCTGTTTCTTTCATGCTGTCCATAAATATTTTGGGCTGGCCGCCTTTAGCAGCGCGATTTCTTTAGGACAAAACAGGGGAATTTAAAAAACGACGCAAGCGAACCATTAGAGTCGCGAAGCGCCATTTCATTTCGTCTGGGTATTTATTGGCGGGGATTATATGGAAAGGGTAAATCCTGTAAAACAGGCCGGCTTTGCTTTGGTTTTAATTTTACTTTCAATTGCAGGTGCAATAATTGGCATTCAATTAATTACCACAATTGGTGTTACACCGAATACGTCTATTATTGGCGCGCTGTTTGCCATGTTATTAGCGCGTATCCCTTTACAGGCTTTTCGCCGTTATCGTTCTGTTGAAATACAAAATCTGGCGCAAACCGCTATTTCTTCTGCCACCTTTGGTGCAGCAAACAGTTTATTAATGCCGATCGCGGTCCCATGGGCTTTAGGCGAACCCCAGCTGGTGTTGCCATTATTCTGTGGCGTCAGCGCCGCCATGCTGCTGGATGCGTATTTACTCTATCGCTTATTTGATACGCGCGTTTTTCCAGCCAGCAATGCGTGGCCGCCAGGGGCCGCGGCAGCCGAAGCGATTAAAGCTGGCGATCGCGGCGGTCGGCAGGCGTGGCTACTGGTGGCGGGTATTGTCGGTGGCATCGTCGGCTCGATGCTAAAAATTCCCATGTCTGCTTTTGGTACGGCATTTATCGGCAATATCTGGGCGCTTAGTATGCTCGGTATCGGCTTTCTGGTTCGGGCTTATGCACAACCGGTGGCGGGTATTGATATTAATGCGCTTTATCTGCCGCATGGTGTCATGGTGGGCGCGGGCTTAGTGGCCTTGATTCAGGTGGTAATGGTTATTCGCAGCCGCCAGCAGGATGCGCTGGTGGTAAGTCGTAGTGGCGCTGAAGTAAAGCGTGCGCTGGGTCTCGGTGGGGTTGGCTGCGTCTTGATTTCCGCGCTGCTGGCGCTGGCGGGCGGATTGTGGAGCGAAATGGGCATCGGCATGTTGCTACTGTTTATCTGTTATGCCGCGTTTGCCGCTTTCGTACACGAGCTGATTGTCGGCATTGCCGCAATGCATTCAGGCTGGTTCCCGGCTTTTGCTGTTGCGTTAATTACGCTAATTGTGGGTATTTTGCTTGGTTTTCCGCCGTTAGCGCTTTGCCTGCTGTGTGGCTTTACCGCGGCCACAGGCCCGGCTTTTGCTGATATGGGCTACGACCTGAAAGCCGGTTTTATTTTGCGCGGAAATGGCGCGGATATGCAGCAGGAGTTGTGGGGACGTCGCATCCAGTTAATTGCCGCGATGATCGCTTTTATCGTTTCCATTCCTTTGGTCTGGTATGCGCAAGTGCTATGCAGAAATCAACCAGAAGAGCATGTGCCGAGATTAGAATAATCAACATGGCCAAATCAATGCGGGGCAGAGAGGGGTACCCTGTTTATGTGCTGACTGCGCAAAAAATAAAATAAAATCCTGGCAAGTATGGTCTGTCGGTATTGCAAAAACGGGAAGGTCACATAGATTCTTAATCCTGTATCAACAGATAAGGCAATTCTTACTTTTTCATAATGGCGTAGGCATAGATGATACCTTTGTAGCCCTCAAAGAACGCATTCAGTTCATTCTGGATTAACGAATTGATCCTGGTGTCGTTGTAATATGTGTCCTTCACGTCAGTTGCTCCCTCCGGGATGAGTAGGTAAACAAGTATAATCCGCTTCGTTAGCTGTTGTGAATCGCATTTTAATCCAGCTAACAGCTCAGATGGACTACATCTGCCAGCAATATTCCGGATATTTTCGCTTTACGAAATGGATGGAGCGACTGGCTCACGAGCTTACCGATGGATTATCGAGATTCAGAAAGATTGCCAAGACCAGTGGCGGCACCCGAACAGGGAGTTACGGCTTTAAGCTGTCGCCAGCCCGTACCTGGCGGATGAAAATACGTTGCTAAAAGCGGCGCAGGCATTGCAGGCGCAGGGTGCGAAAGTGGTGGTATTAGACTGCATTGGGTATCACCAGCAGCATCGCGATTTTTTACAAAAGCAGCTCGCGATACCGGTATTGCTGTCAAACGTACTGGTAGCGGAGCTGATCCTGTGAGATCTGGCGAGATCACACTCTGTCACATCGCTGTTTTTTTCGCGTGACAGATCAGTGAGTTCCCTTCTACACTGCCAGTCACCTAAATGTGCTGTGAGGAAGTATTATGCTCAACGTAAGTGAGTATTTTGACGGAAAAGTTAAATCCATCGGTTTTGACAGTGCGAGCACAGGCCGTGCCAGCGTTGGCGTAATGGCCGAAGGCGAATATACGTTTGGCACCGGGCAGCCGGAAGAGATGACCGTTGTCAGCGGCTCACTGAAAGTGCTGCTGCCGGGCGAGGCCTAATGGAAATGGTTTGAAGCGGGTTCGGTGTTTAATGTGCCGGGTCACAGCGAGTTTCATCTACAAGTGGGCGAGCCGAGTTCTTATCTCTGTCGCTATCTGAAAGACTAAAAAAATGGCCGCGTGATAAACGCGGCCATTTCAGATTGCCGACAAACGTACTGGCCGGGTTAACGGCTCTGGCGCGTTATCAACAACATTATTGGATCTAGCGCTGGGCTTCGCCGCCTAAGGCTTCGACCAGATTACCGATCAATGCAGCAAGTTCGCTGGTCATCAAAATAAAGTCAGCGTCAAAACGCTGAGCAAAATCTTCTCGATCAATATCATCATTCTGATCGCGCAGCGTATCGCTGAATTTCAGACGTTTTACCGATCCATCGTCAGCCAACACAAACTGGATACGTTCCTGCCAGTCGAGCGCCAGTTTGGTTACCCATTTGCCGGCTTCGATATGGTTAGCGATTTCATCACACACCAGATCCTGCTTTTTACAACGAATGACGCCGCCATCTTCCAGAACGGCTTTCAGTTCGGCTTCATCCAGCAGGGCAAAACCAGCAGGTACATCGCCTGAACGCACCCATTCCGTCAACGTCAGTTCAATAGGGTTTTCCAGCGTCAGCGGCACCACAGGCAGCGATCCGAGGCTTTTACGCAGCAGCGCCAGGGTATCTTCCGCTTTCTTCGCGCTGGCGCAATCAACCATGATCAGGTTGTTAACGGTATCGATCCACATATAAGTCTGGCTGAAACGGCTAAAGGCGCGTGGTAACAAACTGTGCAGCACCTCATCTTTCAGCGAATCTTTCTCGGTCTTTTTCAGCTTGCGGCTCTGTTCCGCTTCCAGCTTGTCGATTTTCGCTTCCAGCGCCTGTTTCACCACCGGCGAAGGCAGAATTTTTTCTTCTTTACGGGCACAGATAACCATCTGACCGTTATTTACATGGATGAGCGCATCGCTACGGTTGCCCATCGGCGGCACCCAACCGGTTTTGCTCATATCCTGACTGCCACACGGCGAAAAGGTGAAGGCGTCGAGCTGTTTTTCCATCTCGTCTGCGGACAACGGAATGTCACGATTCAGACGATAAACCATCATATTTTTAAACCACAACATCAGGATTCCTTACCGTGGCGCGATCGGGCGCACAAGTCTAACAGAGTCAGCGCGCATGATAGCGAAACACCGGTCAGGTTTCATTGCCTTTCCGGTAAGCGCCTTTTACTGTATCTCTCACCTGAGCGAATAATGAGGAATAACCCGTGCGTATTGGTATTGATCTGGGTGGAACCAAGGTTGAAGTGATTGCGTTATCAAATGAAGGCCAGGAACTGTTTCGCCATCGTGTGAATACCCCGCGCGACGCTTATCAAGCGACGGTGCAGGCGATTGTCGATTTAGTCTTGATGGCAGAAGAAAAAACGGCTCAAACTGGCAGCGTGGGCGTGGGGATCCCCGGCACGATTTCGCCGTACAGCCAGCGGGTGAAAAACGCCAATTCAACCTGGCTTAATGGGCAGCCGCTGGATAAAGATTTAGCCCAGGCGCTGAAGCGTGAGGTGCGCATTGCTAACGACGCGAATTGTCTGGCCGTTTCCGAAGCCGTGGATGGCGCGGGCGCAGGGAAGCCGCTGGTTTTCGCGGTAATTATTGGCACAGGGTCGGGTGCTGGCGTCGCAATCAATGGAGAGTCGCGTATCGGCGGCAACGGCAACGCGGGTGAATGGGGGCATAATCCATTGCCCTGGATGGATGCCGATGAGCTGCGTTATCGTGAAGAAGTGCCGTGTTATTGGGGTACTACGCCGGAACCCCAGATTTTTCCGTTACCCCAGTTTCAGCCCCACAACAAGTGCATCCAGGTCAATAATTTCATTGTTGCTCTGGAAGGTGTAGTGCCCGTTCAATAAAATGTGCTGCCAGGCCACCGGTGATATCCTGGTCAGCGCCTCAATGCCTTTAGCGTTCCCTTCTGCTTCCAGTCGTTCCAGTAATCGTGACAGGATCGCGGAGTTGTAATAAACGATCGCATTGGAGATCAACCGCCCGCACTGATTGCTGATTTCCGTTTCAAGATCATTTTTCCCGGTTAACTCCTTCTTTCCGCCGACTTTGGAAACTGCAGCGCGCAGCTGGTGATAAGATTCAATCCGGTTCTGAGAGCGACGTATATTGCGTTCCAGCAGCGGATCACGCAGATACTTCAGTGTGTAAATGCTGCGAACCAGCCGGTCATATTCAAATACTGCCTGTCTTGTCGGGTTAGTTGTTGTGTAATTACACAGTTTGCGGATCAGCGTTCCCTGCGTCATTTCCTTCAGCCCCAGCGTGGCGACAATACGCTCGAGGTTACTTTTTTCCCGGGTGATAAGGTCCAGATCAATTTGCCCGACGGGCTGAATCAGACATTTTTTGTATGTCGAGGGTTCTCTGGTGCAGTACAGCTCCTGCAGTTGCCTGTTCAGGTCTGTGAAATGAGGTTCAAAGCGAAGCCCGAACCAGTGCAGGATCGCAAAGTTGGCTTTGTTGATACTGTGCATATCACCGGTGATGGCCGTCGGTTTTACCTCTGAGGTGTTGCGGTACCAGATATCAAAGACATGGTGACCTTCATAGTCATTTGTGCCAATCAGATAGCCATAGATCGGGATGTGATTACACAATAGCGTGTAGGCCACCATACCTTTACCGCGGCCGAAATATTTACGTGAATGTCTGGCCTTTACCGTTGGCCGCTCAACGCCAAATTTTTGCCCGTCAACGGCACCATAAAGGGTTTCCGGGTCAAACGAATAGAGCGGAAAAATCGGCAGTTCCTTAAGCGTATCGGTAATGCAGTCATTGGCCGTGAGAAGCGACGCTAGGCGAAGATACTGCTCGTACGTGGTTTCCAGCACATGGAATGGAATATCGCTGGTTCGTGCCATCACATGATGGCCATGGTTCATCGCCTGAGCAACAATGACCGCCATCAGACTGTCTGCATCGGCATATTTTTTGGCATAACGGGGCTGCAGCGGCTTCATCGCCGGGAGGAACCGGCACTGCTCGTTAACAAAGCGGAAGACGTCGCTTATATCGCAGAACGGTAGCTGCTCATAAAAACGCTTCTTCTGCGCTTTATGACGACTGACCACGGATTTATGCCAGGTCAGTTTCCGCGTTTCTTTATCAAACTCCAGATGTTTCAGCTTCCCCTGCCTCAGCTCCCGGTTGAACGCTTTCCACTGTCGGTGCAGCTCGGACTCCAGCGCTTTGAGCTGCGTTTTAATCGGCTTCTGCAGGAAGGGGATATTCATGTCAGCCAGCACCGCGGCCTGTTCCCCCTCCGGTACCAGTTCATCAGAAAGGTGGCGGTGTCGGAGACTGTCGTTGAGGTGGAATTCCCCTGACTGAAAGCGCTTTCTTATCTGCCGATAGAGCCAGAACTCATAGCGCCCGGCATTCAGGCCTGTGGGCTCACCATCCTCACCGTATTCCAGAAGGTACGGACGAAGCCGTGCGGCTAACGTTTCCGGTGGGCATTCCGCCAGCGGCCGCTGCGAAAGTGTCTGTTTTTTACTGAACACCATTTTTAGCCAACTCAGCGCTTCAGCCCAGGGGCTGTCCTGGACCACGCTGGTGAGGTCAAGTGACAGATATAATGGCCGCAGATGACGCCGGATTAATGCCGTCATCCCGTCCACGGCCTGCCACTGCAGCGCCAGCTTGCTGATGGGTTTCACACTCATGCGCTGTGCGGTGCTTTTCAGTGTCTCCCGCGGCATGATTTTCCAGGCGCGACGACGGACCTCGCCAAAGGTGGTAGGGTCCGGAACGCTGTCGTCAACGTAAAGCGACAGCAGGCGTCCGATTTTAGAGGATTCTCGCCGGTGTTTTTCCTGCACGTCAGCCATGAGCTGTTTAGCCACGCTGCGGCTCTCATCCTCAAGCTGTTTCATATGGAAAAACATCGCATCCACCAGGTTGTCGCTGAACTGGCGATAGCGGATCCAGGCATAGCACAACAGATAAAGGCGGGTTTGCTCCTGCTTCAGATTGCGGAGATCGTAAACGGTGTAGAAATTTGCCAGGCTGGCGTAGTACAGCAGATTTTGTTGGGAAATATTCAGCACCGGTAAAATGTTGCAGGCTTTGCGGGGCAGCGGCTCCAGGATGGTCCGTTTCTCCCGCTCATGAACCATCTGGCGCCAGCCAAAGTCACGCGCGTCCTGCCTGAGGATCGAGAGCCGGGAAAGCGTATCATCGCGTTCAATCAGCTTGTCCAGACCGGCAATGGTAGCGTCATCAAGCCGCTCTGTCAGAATACGCCCCAGCCGCTGTCTTTCATCAGAAAGAACCCGGCTCACCAGCTCCTGGAGCGTGGTATATCCGGGGCGGATGATTTTATTCGCATTGAGCCAGATAATCAGCTCTGTGGCGATAAAACCGGGGGTCACATCGCGCTGAACAATGTGGGTGGCCTGTCGCTCAAGCGGTGAAGACAGCGAAGATGACCACGGCTGGTACCCATACAGTGCGCAGATTTTTTCCCGCTGCGCATAGCGCTCGTGCTTAGTGGGCAATTTATCCGGGAATGACTCCCCGTGAAAATAACGGCACAGGATAAAATTGCAGTCGTCCTTAACATCACTCCAGCCGAAGCGGAAAAATAGGTGTTTGGCTTTAAAGTAAGCGATCTGGAGGATGCAATAAATTTGAGCATGAAGTCCCTGACGACTACTGGCCAGTGCCAGCTCCGATTCATCCAGAGCCAGAAACTCCAGCCGCTGTGCATCATCGAAATCGGGGAGGCCATACAGTGCCTCCTGTTCGGCATCTGAAAGAATGCTGAGGAGCTTATTTTTAGTGGCCATCCCTGATCCTTATGCTTACTCAAGCGTAATTGTCACATTATCATTAAAATACAGCCTTTACGTGTCATAATTTAAATGACGGATAATGTGACTGTTGTTGACAGATTCTGGTACCAAAATCACAATGTCACATAATCGAACGTATATGTGACAGGTGGTAAATGTTAATTGGTTATATGCGAGTGTCAAAAGCGGATGGTTCGCAGACGAATGATTTACAGCGTGATGCGCTGATCGCAGCTGGCGTTGATGCAGCTCACCTTTATGAGGACCGGGCATCGGGCAAAAGAGAAGATCGTCCCGGACTTACTGGTTGTCTGAAGGCACTACGCCCCGGAGACACACTGATCGTATGGAAACTGGATCGACTCGGGCGCGACCTTCGCCACCTAATTAATACGGTGCATGACCTTACCGGACGCGGGATAGGCCTGAAGGTGCTGGCTGGTCACGGTGCGACCATCGACACCACAACCGCTGCAGGCAAGCTCGTCTTTGGTATCTTTGCCGCACTGGCTGAGTTTGAACGCGAACTGATTGCTGAAAGAACGACTGCTGGTCTGGCATCAGCAAGAGCTCGCGGTAGGAAAGGTGGACGGCCATACAAGATGACCCCGGCCAAGTTGCGGCTTGCAATAGCTTCAATGGGGCAGCCAGAGACCAGAGTCAATGCACTGTGTCAGGAACTGGGGATCACCAGACAGACCCTGTATCGACATATATCGCCAGATGGAAAACTACGCCATGATGGAGAAAAATTACTTAACCGGCGTTAGGGTTTCTGCTTTATTAAAAAGTACAAAAATGAAATAAAAATATATAATTATACTTTGGAGGTGCATATGAGAGTTACCAGTATTAATACACAGCAAGTTTCACTGTCAGAGCAAATAAATCCAGCAGATATGATAAGAAAGATTTATCCTGACATAAACCATTCTTTCTTCATGGAAAGTCCTAACGTATATGACAAGAGTTACATATCAGGTACGACCAGAGAGCAGTCTGTATTTACTGATGGGTACACAAGTAAAAAAATAGCGATATCTCATGAGATGAGACGCATATACTCAAACTGCCCGGCTTATTTTTCACACATATCCAGAGATGAAGCCAATACATCAGAAGGGAGCTGGTTAACTGTTATATCCGGACAGCGTCCGATGGGACAGTTTTCTGTAGATAGTCTCTGCTCACCTGTGTTGCACGCGTTATTTGAATTGCCAAATATTGGCTGTAAAATTTTTCCAAAAGAAAACAATGGTTTCTTATATATTATAGTCGTATACAGAAAAGATTGTGAGCAAGGTGAGCAACACGCAGAACGGTTCATTGAATTATACAATAAAAAGAGAGAGTTAATGGATGCTCTGAGAGACTCACCACATGAGTTAAAAGTAATATGGTCGGAACTTGCTATTGCAAGAGAGATGGGGAGGGTATTTAATTATTTGCCAGAAGAAATTGATAGTTACATACAAAAATTAAATTCATCTGCTTCGCAACTGGCAGTGACTTCGCATAACCATGATAGTCCACACCAGACAAGAATAATAATAGGTTGTGGGGCACTGAACAAAAGGAAGCTTATGGATGAAGGAACTCACATAGGGGAACACTTACAATGTGACACAATGGATATAGATCCTGATATGGGGAGCAGTATATTAGCTGACATCACTCGCCCATTACAGTCAAAAATGTATGACAAGTACTGAACCGCCCCGGGAATCCTGGAGACTAAACTCCCTGAGAGAGAGGTAAACAGGATGACTAAAAATACACGTTTTTCCCCCGAGATACGGCAGCGCGCCGTCCGCATGGTTCTGGAATGCCAGGACGGATATGACTCACAGTGGGCAGCCCTGAGTTCCATCGCCCCTAAAATCGGCTGCACGCCGGAGACCCTGCGTATCTGGCTGCGTCAGTATGAACGTGATGCCGGTGGCGGTGATGGTGGTCTCTCCACCACTGAGCGCCAGCGCCTGAAAGAGCTGGAGCGTGAGAACCGCGAGCTGCGGCGCAGCAATGATATCCTGCGGCAGGCCTCAGCTTATTTTGCGAAGGCGGAGTTCGACCGCCTCTGGAAAAAATAGCCCTCCTGGTGGATACCCTGAGCGATGAATACGGGGTCGGACCGGTATGCCATGAGCTGGATATCGCCCCGTCGTCATACTACCGCTACCGTGAATATCAGCTGCATCCTGACAGACGTAGCCATCGCGACCAGCGTGATGAGAAACTGAAGCAGGAGATACAGCGCGTGTACGACGAAAACTACGGCGTCTATGGTGTTCGCAAGGTCTGGCGCCAGCTGCTACGGGAGGGCTTCAGCGTGGCCCGATGCATCATCGCGAGGCTGATGAAGTCCATGGGCCTAACCGGCGTACTGCGAGGTAAAAAGGTGCGAACCACCGTCAGCCGTAAGACCCCTGCCGCGCATGACCGGGTGAACCGTCAGTTCGTGGCTGAACGCCCTGACCAGCTGTGGGTGGCAGACTTCACGTACGCCAGCACCTGGCAGGGCTTCGCATACGTAGCGTTCATTATCGACGTGTTCGCCGGTCGCATCGTGGGCTGGCGGGTGTCATCGTCGATGGAGACGACGTTCGTGCCGGATGCGCTGGAGCAGGCGCTGTGGGCCCGTCGGCCATCAGGAACCATCCATCACAGCGACAAAGGTTCACAGTACGTGTCGCTGGCCTACACACAGCGGTTGCAGGAGGCGGAGCTTCTGGCTTCAACGGGAAGCACGGGTGACTCTTATGATAACGCGATGGCCGAAAGCATCAACGGCCTGTACAAAGCGGAGGTGATACACAGGCAAAGCTGGAAAAACCGCGGCGAAGTGGAGCTGGCGACGCTGGCGTGGGTGGACTGGTACAACAATCGCCGGCTGCTGGAAAGGCTGGGGCATATCCCACCGGCAGAAGCCGAACGGGCATATTATGCTTCCATCGGGAATAAGGATCTGGCAGCCTGAGTTCCCAACTAAAATACTCTCCCGGAAAACCGGGGCGGTTCACTTCTCACTAACTCTCATTTATTCAACAAAGCCTGACCACGAGTATAAATTGACCAGAGCAAACCTGCGGAACAATTTTATATTCTGGCTGCCTGAAAAACAGGCAGCGTCAATTTTGCTAACTTGTCAATGTTAATGCGACAGAACCATCATTACTTCTGACGCCACACATTCGGGACTCGTTTGTTTACATTCGTGTAAGCTTGCATCTGTTTCAGATAGTCTTTCATCTTGTTTTTCTCAAAAATATCATTGTCTTTTTTTGCCTTACTCAAAATACGGTCAAAGTTTTCGGTCAAAACCTTGTTCATGCTATCCGGCCTAAGATAGTCAAATAAACCATATTTTCGCTGCCCTATACTTTCCGAATTAGAACCGTAATTTGAGTAAAGGCTATAAGTTCGGCTAATAGACTCCGGGGTCCTAGAAATCAGAGCATCACTTCCCATAATAAATCTTTCGGGGAAATGATTAATCAGCTCAGCCATGTCTTTTATTCTTTTTTCACGCACAAGCTCATCATTAACTTTTGCATCCCCTTTCAGACTGGAAACTGGTGAGTAATTTTCAGCAACAACATCCCATGACATATCAATATAATATCCGGGGTGACTATTTAACATATTGCTGAGCACATTTATATGATTATCACCAGGCGGAGAATATTTGCCAACACCTCCCATATGCGCATGAATAAACGTTGTTTGTGGATGATAGGAAATCATTTTTTTGATTGAACTAAAATATTCACCTTTTCCTGGAGTACCGAGATTCAAACACTCTTTTACATCGCTGGAATCACAATGTAGTACGACAGGCATTCCTGAGTCTCCTGCAAATCTGAAAATTGCATTAGCTGAGGCTGTTTTATCAAAAGCAGGAGTGTAGTCTTTATTCTGTTTATCCACAAATTCTTTGTGCATTGTGACTTCGCCAATTATATGAAATATCCCTGGATACTCCATTTTAAGACGAAGCATGGCGACCACTGCATTACTGTCATTAAGATTAATTCCAGTAATTGCAGGATGAATTCTGTCTGTGATCTTCTCATATTTTTGATATTGTGCTTTTTTCTTATCTGCGCCTTCGTTAAATCTCCTTTCATTTTCTGTATCTCTTATTTTTAATTCGCTATAAGCCTTTCCAACCTGCCAATCTACACTGGTGTTATAATACTGCTCCGTTTCCGTGGTAATTTTATTGTAATCACTTAAGTCCGGAATCTTCCCATCACGAATTTGATCAGGTAAATAATATGTCTTATTTTCTAATTCAGACATTATGTCAGTGTTACCACAGCAGTCGTTGTTCCCGACTACTGCCGTTGGTATGGGGGCACAGACAATTTGATTAACACCCGCCTCATCAAAAAGACGGAGTTGCTCTTCAACATTAGATGATAAAGTTTTAGTTATATCATAAACCTGAGAGTATGAATAACCAGGTCCGAAGGAGTGATTATGTACGTCATTGTATGACAATGTCTGAATACCTTTCTCAGACAGTTTCTGAGAGGACACAGTGTCTGTTGTATTTTTGACAGAAGAAATGCAGTCTAAAAGGCTAGGGTTATCTGTGTTAACATTTACTTCATCGTTGCTGACACCAGTGATACTTGGGTTTCGCGAACCATATGGTGTTCGTGTGCATGCATTTTTGACGTCATTCACTATTAATTTCTCCTCAATCATTAATTTCTCCTCAATAAGGTAGTACAAATGGTAGCAACCGTAGGTTTTTCTAATATGCAGGCTTCAAGAAAAATAACCTGACCCCGCTGAGTAAGGTAGCCCATAGGGTTCTGTCGCATTGGGGTTCCGGCGTAGAACCCCATATTCTGCGTGTTAACAGCATTGTTGCCGGTACCGTCGAAGAACGGTTCTGTCGCATTAAGGGGTCAGTTTGGATATAGAGAATTATTGTTCGGTAAGCGGCTTTGTTGAATAAATCGAACTTTTAGGTGATTGGCGGATCTGAGCGCTACGGTCGTTTCTGCATCGGAGCCCTATGGCAAAGCAAAAGTTTAAAATCACCAACTGGTCAGCTTACAACAAAGCACTCAGGCAGCGCGGTTCGCTGACAGTCTGGCTTGATGAGTCTGCTATTGCTGCATGGACTGAAAGCGCACAGCATGAAAGTCGTGGCCGCCCCCTTCACTACACCGATATGGCTATTACCACCGTTCTGATGATGAAGCGTGTGTTCAACCTGTCGCTTCGCGCTTTACAGGGTTTCGTTGACTCGATTTTTAAGCTAATAGATATGCCGTTGCGCTGCCCTGATTACTCTCTGGTCAGCAAGCGGGCAAAGCGCGTTAGCATCAGCATAAAAACTCCAACCCGTGGTGAAATCTCACATCTGGTCATCGATGCTACCGGCCTGAAGGTCTTTAGCGAAGGCGAATGGAAAGTCAGGCTGCATGGAGCGGACAGACGAAGGGTGTGGCGCAAGCTTCATCCTGCCGCAGACAATGCGACGCACGAGATTGTCTGTGCCGGTTTATCGCTCAGCGGTACGACAGATGCGCAGGCACTGCCGGAGCTGATTAACCAGACCCACAGGAAAATAAAGGAAGCCTCGGCTGATGGCGCTTATGACACGCGCTACTGCCACGATGCGTTGCTTCGGAAAAAGATAAGACCGCTTATCCCGCCACGAAGCGGTGCGCAATACTGGCCTGACAAATACCATGAGCGTAACCACGCAGTGGCGAATCAGCATCTGAGCGGCAGCAACGATGTCTGGAAAAAGAAAGTGGGCTATCACCGGCGTTCAGTGGCAGAAACGGCGATGTTCCGTATCAAATCGTTGGTTGGCGGACATCTGAGCCTGCGGGACTACGACGCGCAGGTGGGTGAAGCGATGGCGATGGTGAAAGCGCTGAACCGGATGACGATGCTGGGTATGCCGCATAGCGTGCGGATCGCATAACAGATGCTACCAGCGGGAACCATCTTCTCACTAACTCTCATTTATTCAACAAAGCCCCCCAGGTTACGAAAGATCACTAAAAATAGTAGGTCGGAAATTTCGGCGGTTCCGGCGTAGAACCCCTTATTGCGGGCTGCAGGGCTGTATCGAGACGTTTGTATCAGGGACGGGTTTTGCCACCGACTATCAGCGTTTGAGCGGCGTAGCGCGTAAAGGCGCGGAGATCATTACCTTGCTGGAGCAGCAGGATCCCGTTGCGGAGCTGGCGATGAGCCGCTATGAGATGCGTTTGGCGAAATCGCTGGCGCAGGTGGTTAATCTGCTTGATCCCGACGTAATAGTGTTAGGCGGCGGCATGAGCAACGTTGACCGTCTGTATCAAACGGTACCGACCCTGATGAAAAAATGGGTGTTTGGCGGTGAGTGCGAGACACCGGTACTGAAAGCTGTTCATGGCGATTCCAGCGGCGTGCGGGGCGCGGCCTGGCTATGGCCGCTGCAAGCGTAAACGCATCCGGCGGCCTGGCTGTCAGGCCGTCACATTTTTACTACCGGCCGCTTTTTAATCCCCGCTCTGGCGAACACGCCGGTTTAGTCTTCCGCAATATACGGCCTCGCGCGGCGATAGCGGTGAAAACGGCAGCCATAATGCCGAACAAGCCGCGCATATCAGCGATAAAGCGCGAGTGTCCGTCCCTGTCTTGTGGTTCCCGCGTTGCGCCCGGCTTAGCGCGTGGGCCGCATCGCAGGTGAAAACCGAAATGGCATAACGCTTGACTGCGCTGACGCGTTTGCTGATCAATCCCTTTGAAGGCGTTAATTAGCCGGTGGAAAGGCAATCATTAGCTGTTCCGGGGCATTTTTCGGTGGCAGCGGCAGATTGCGCGCGCTGCTCACGCTTTGCCATGCTTTCAGACACAGCGCTTCATCGCCCTCGGTGCGCAGCACACTGTAACGGCCATCAGCGCGACGTTGCGCCGTGACTAAACAGCGTTTCCCGGCATAGTGGCGGGTATCGCCAAAATTATGCGTAATTGCACTTTGCACGTGATGCAAATAAGCCTTCGTTTCTCTGTCCGCCACGTTTGACGGCGCATGGCTACACCCCGCCAGCAGTATGGCAAGGGTGCTGACCCTTATCCATCTTGTCATTGTTCTCTCCTCACGGGCTGGGCAATTCAAGTTTGCTGTAGCCCAGCCCGTTCATTTTCTGCACTTTAATCTGCACCGGGATGCGTTCTTTCATCGCCTCGACGTGACTGATCACCCCGATGATTTTGCCGCTGGCATTGAGCGCATCCAGCGCATCCAGTGCCGTATCCAGCGTTTCAGCATCCAGCGTACCGAAGCCTTCATCAAGAAACAAAGATTCGATGCGCGTCTTGTGGCTGACCAGATCGGACAATGCCAGCGCCAGCGCCAGGCTGACCAGAAAGCTTTCGCCGCCAGACAGCGTGCGCGTATCGCGAGCGGCATCGGCTTGCCAGGTATCAACGACGTCCAGCTCCAGCACATCCAGTGCGCGGCGTTGTAGCAGATAGCGCCCGTGTAAGCGATCCAACTGGCGATTGGCCAGCGCCACCAGATGATCCAGCGTTAAGCCCTGGGCGAACCGGCGGAACTTATCGCCGCTGGCGGAGCCGATCAAATCATTGAGTAAACTCCATTGTGCCAGCGTCGCGTCATCCTGCTCGATCTGCTGCATTAATGCCGCTTGCTGGGCGCGCAGAGCCGCATCGCTGTGTAACTGCTGCTGTGCCTGGCCTTGCTGGCTGGCGTTTTCACGCAACGCCAGGCGCAAACGTTCCAGCTGTTCGCGCAAGGCGTCAGCAGATTCCGGCATATTTTCCGGTTGCGCCTGCTGATGTGCAGTGAAGCGTTGTTGCACTTCCGTCAACCGCGCCCGCTGTTGTTGCCGCTGCTGCTCCAGCTGTTGCAGCTGACTACGTAACTGCTGCGCCGTTTGTTCATCCAGCAAAGCGGCGCGCAAGCTGGCTTCATCCTTAAATTCGGCTGCGGCTAAGGCGCGGCTAAATGCCTGTTCCGCATCGGCCAGTCGGTTTGCCAGCGTTTTCAGCTGGGTCTCGATGACGGCTAACTGCCCGTTCAGGCTGCTGACCTGTGTTTGCGTCTGTTGCCAGCGGCTTAAACTTTGCGTTAGCTGAGACTCCTTCTGTTGCAGCGCGGCCTGCATTTGCTGACGCGCACTTGCTACCTGCTGGTTACCAAACAGCGCTTCACGCTGCTGAAGCCGTTCGGTAATCTGCGCGGTAAGCTGGGTCAGTTGCTGCTGCTGCGCACTGAGGCGTTGTTGTTCGATAGTAAGCCGTTGTTGCAGCGCGGTAACCTGGCTTTCAGCGCGCGTCAGTTGAGGTTGCAGCTTAGCGAGTGATTGCTCACTTTCTTGCCAGCGCTGCCAACGTTGCTGTTGCGTCGCTAACCAGCGCGCTCTTTCTTCTGCGGCCGGTAGCGATAACGCGACGTTTGCCAGCTGCTGTTGTAAGTCATCATTGCGTTGCTGCCAGCTGGCCTGTTCCTGCTGCTGTCGCTGTTGTAGCGCTTCCAGTGCCTGCTGCTGATTCTTTAAGGCTTGCTGGGCCAACTGCTGTGCCTGCTGATGCTGCTGTAAAGCCTGTAGCTGTTGAATATGGTGCTCTTTCGCCGCCTGGCGCGAACGCTCAGCGGCATCCTGCGCCTGGATCTGTTGATGCAGCGCGGTTTCCTGTGCGGATTGCTGCTGCTGCCAGCTTGCCAGCGCGGCCTGATCGCCAGGGGAGAAGGTAAGTGCCAGCTCACGGCTAAGCGCCTGCCACTGCTGATGCAGTGTTTCTGTCTGGCGCGTTAAATCGGCAATCTCCTCGCGTAGCGTCTGTTGCTGAAGCGCAGACTGTTTTATCTGCTCTTTTTTGGCGGTGCCCGCTTCTTTTAATGCCTCAACCTGAACCTTAAGTGCTGCCAGCCGCTGCTGATTTTCGCTGACTTCCAGTCGGGTATAAGCCTCAACCGCCGGATGGGTACAGGAGCCGCACAGCGGGCAGGGTTGATCGGCTTCCAGCCGCGCCCGGTGATCGGCGAGATCGGCGATATGCTGCTCCAGCGCGCAAATTTTTTCGACGTCTTTCTCCTGCTGATACACGCGTTTCCAGAGATCGCGCAGCTTTTGTAATTCGGTTTCGTCTTGCTGATGGGTTTTCTCCAGTGCGGCAAGGCGCTGCTGACGCTGGCTAAGCTGTTGTTGCAGTGACTGCCATTGCGAGGCCAGCAGCGTCAATTTTTGCCGGGCGTCACGGCTGGTTTGCAATTGCGTCAGCGACTGATGAAGCGTTTCTGGTGGATAACGTTGCTGTAGCGAAGTTAGTGCTTGCTCCGCTTCTGTTGCCGCTTGCCGGGCCTGCTGTTCTGCCTGTTGCAGTGGCATTGCCTGCTGCGCCTGCTGGCTGAACTGTTGCTGTTGTTGCGTGAATTGTTGCTGCTGCTGTTGAGATTGTCGGGCAAGTTCGGCAAGCAGATTTTCACGCTGCGTCAGTTGGGCAAATCGCTCCTGCCACAGTGGCAGAGAGGCGCTCCATTGTGCGACATCGGCCAGTTGTTCACGTAAGGTTTGCTGGGCGGCAATCTCTTTTTGTAACGTCGCCTGGTGGGTGCTTTCGTAGACAAACGCCTGTTGCGCCTGCTCGCACACCTGCTGTTGCTGTTGCTGGTCACATTGCTGCTGCTGTTGCTGCTGTTGCAGGGTAGCGATCTGCTGATCAAGCGGCATCACCTGTTCTGTCAGCAAAATTTCCTGACGCTGCTGCTGTTGCAGTGTCTGTTCCCGTGCCTGTTGTGCCTCGGTGTAAGCCAGTTGTTCACGCTGTTGATGGTTTACGGCGTCCTGATGCTGCTGCGTAAGCTGCTGCTGTGCTGCAATGATCTCGCGCTGCCCGGTCTGTAAATCATCACGCTGTTGTAGCCTGGCGCGCAGTTTCTCCGCCGGTTCACTGCGTGCCAGACGTTGCCGATCGGCTTCGGCAGCCTGCCACGCCTGTTCTGCGGCCTGTAAAGCGTCACTGCTGTGCTGCACATCAGCGCGATATTGCTGTGCCTGTTGCTGCCATTGCTGCTGTTTGTGCGCATCGGTGTATTGAGTGCTTAAGGTTTTTTCGGCTTCGCTTAGCGTAGCGAGCTGCTGTTGCAGTGCTGCGCGCGTGTCGGTATCAAGCAGTGCCATACCACCCGCCCGGCTGCGTAATAAATCCAGCGTGCGTTTCGCCTCTTTATGGCGTTCAAAAATGGCTATTGAAATCAGGCCGTAAATTTCAGTACCGGTCAGCTCTTCCAGTAGCTCAGCGCGTTCACCCGCTTTAGCATTCAGAAAGGCGGCAAACTGGCCTTGCGACAACATCATGGAACGGGTGAAGCGGGCAAAATCGAGGCCGGAGAGGGTTTCAGTCAGCTTTAATTTATCGCCGACTTTATCAGCAACAATCTGATCATCGGCACAGCGGGCCAGCTCAACGCGGGGCGCCTGTAATTTGCCATCCGCCGTGCCGCGAGCGCGGTTCTGACTCCAGAAAGCGCGCCAGGCTTCACCTTTGATTTCAAATTCGACTTCTGCCAGACATTCGGCACAGTCACGCGTCATCAGGGCGTTCTGGGTTTGTGAAATGGCGCCAAGACGCGGCGTCTGGTGATATAGCGCCAGGCAAATGGCATCCAGCAACGTCGTTTTACCCGCGCCGGTCGCGCCGGTAATGGCGAATAAACCATTGCTGGCAAATGGTTCGGTCCGGAAATCGATAAACCATTCGCCTTTTAGCGCGTTAAGATTTTTAAAACGCAGCGTGAGGATCTTCATGATTGCTCCTCCATCTCCGCCAGCGTGCGGCGAAACAGCGTATTTAATTGCTGGATCTGTTGCTCATCCATTTCACTGTCCAGCGCTAAGCGGCGGGCAAAAACGTCTTCTACTTTCAGCTCGCTCAGCGTTTCGTTATCAAGCCGGGCAAGGCTGTGCTGACGCAGCGCGCGGCTGCGGCGCAGTAACAGTACTTCTACCGGCAATCCGTCCGTCAACGTTTCAATCCGCCGTTGCAAATCGCTGAGATATTCTTGCGTCGTGACTTCAATATCCAGCCACACCGGTTTCTCATCCTGATATGTCTGGAAATCCGCCAGCTGTTGTTCGATCTGCGCCAGCGAGCCTTTGAGCATTTGCATGGGTTGAAACTGCGGAACCGCCAGCGGCGTAATGCTCTGCAAACCGTTAGGTGAAAAATCGAGCAGAAATACGCTTTTTTCCGTGCCCAGCTCATCAAAACTCAATGGGATCGGCGAACCGCTATAGCGAATGTGATCGCTATTGGCAACGCGCTGAGCACGATGAATGTGGCCTAATGCGATATAATCGGCGGCGGGAAAAGCGGAGGCGGGGAAGGCATCTAAGGTGCCGATATAAATATCACGTACCGACTCGCTTTTACTCACGCCCACGGTGGTGAGATGGCCTGTTGCGATAATGGGTAATGACAGCGCATGTGCCTGTGCGGCGCTAAAGCGACGTTGATAATGTTCCGAAATGGCTTCTAACAGGCTGATTTGTTTCTCACGGCCCGACTGACCGGCCCGACTGCGCATGATGTCGCGCGGACGCAGATAAGGGATAGCGCATAGCAGCGCGCCCGGCTCGCCGCGTCGCGTATTTAGCACCAGCACATCGTCGTTGCCCTGCGGCGTTGCGATCACACGGGTATTCAGGCAGGCGAGTAGTTCGCGTGATTCATTCAGCGTAGCAACCGAATCGTGGTTGCCAGCCAGCACAACCAGTTGGCAGCCACTGGGTTGCAGCGCCACCACAAAGCGATTAAACATTTCACGGGCATAGCTCGGCGGTGTCCCGGTATCAAACAGATCACCCGCCACAATCAGCGCATCGACCTGGTGCTGCTCAATATTTACCAGCAGCCAGTCAAGGAAAGCCTGATGTTCAGCTGCCCGGCTTTTATTATAAAAGAACTGCCCCAGATGCCAGTCCGCAGTATGAATGATGCGCATAAAACTCCCTGCCGTAACAAATCGCACGGCGATTATACCCATCATGTTTAAAGATGCAGGTGTCCGCTGACGGCTGCACAAAAAATTTTCGATAAATGCGCGACGGTGACCAAAAAGAAAAAATGCCGCGTTATTGTCATAAATGGCTATTAAAGCCTTGTTTAACGGGCTATGTTTTTCATAAAAGTGTCACAAATCTGACGCATAATGGCGCCGCAAATATCAAGAAGCCGTCATATCAGCAGGAGTACTAATGGCTAAGCGCATTTTGGTTGTGGAAGATGAAGCCCCCATCCGTGAAATGTTGTGTTTTGTCCTGGAGCAGAACGACTATCAGCCAATTGAGGCGGAAGATTATGACAGCGCGGTCGGGAAACTGATTGAACCCTGGCCAGATTTAATTCTGCTGGACTGGATGTTGCCCGGCGGCAGCGGCATACAATTTATTAAGCATCTGAAACGCGAAGCAATGACGCGCGACATCCCGGTAATGATGTTGACAGCACGTGGTGAAGAGGAGGATCGCGTTCGCGGCCTGGAAGTAGGTGCTGATGATTACGTCACTAAGCCATTTTCGCCGAAAGAACTTATGGCGCGTATTAAAGCGGTAATGCGCCGTATTTCACCAATGGCGGTGGAAGAGATAATTGAGATGCAGGGGCTAAGTCTGGATCCTTCATCGCATCGCGTTATGTCGGAAGCGACCCCGCTGGAAATGGGACCGACTGAATATAAGTTATTGCATTTCTTTATGACTCACCCGGAACGGGTCTACAGCCGTGAACAGCTGCTGAACCACGTTTGGGGCACCAATGTTTATGTTGAAGATCGCACCGTTGATGTTCACATTCGCCGTTTACGTAAAGCGCTGGAAGTCTCCGGGCACGATCGCATGGTGCAAACCGTCCGCGGAACAGGTTATCGTTTCTCTGCCCGCTACTAAACGGAGCCTTAACCGTGCTGGAACGCCTCTCCTGGAAGAGATTACTGTCAGAACTGGTATTGGCGTGTCTGCCTGCGCTGATTCTCGGCCTGCTATTCGGCTATTTACCGTGGTGGCTGTTGTTCAGCGTACTGGCGCTATTGGGGTGGCATTTTCATAATTTGATGCGCCTGTCGCACTGGTTATGGCTAGATCGCACCATGACGCCGCCCACCGGGCGCGCCAGTTGGGAGCCGCTGTTTTATGGGTTATATCAGATGCAGCTGCGTAACCGACGACGGCGCCGGGAGTTAGGCAGCCTGATCAAGCGCTTTCGCAGCGGTGCGGAGTCGCTACCGGATGCGGTCATTCTGACTACCGAAGAAGGCACCATCTTCTGGTGTAATGGCTTAGCGCAGCAACACCTGGGCCTGCGCTGGCCGGAAGATAACGGGCAGAACATCCTTAACCTGCTGCGTTACCCCGAATTTTCCCGCTATATTCGTAAATGCGATTTTGATAAACCCCTGACGCTGGTGCTAAATAATCAGCATCATATGGAATTTCGCGTCATGCCGTACAGCGAAGGCCAGTGGCTGACGGTGGCGCGTGATGTAACGCAAATGCATCAGCTGGAAGGCGCGCGACGTAATTTCTTTGCTAACGTGAGTCACGAACTGCGCACACCATTAACGGTGCTGCAAGGTTATCTGGAAATGATGAACGATTCGGTGATGAACGAAAAATCGCGTGGCAAGGCGTTGCATACCATGTCAGAGCAGACGCGCCGTGTGGACAGCCTGGTGAAACAATTGTTAACGCTGTCGCGCATTGAAGCTGCGCCAGTCATCGATATGAAAGAAAAAGTCGATGTGCCGATAATGCTCAAACTGCTACAACGTGAGGCTGAAACCCTGAGCGCCGGGCGTCACGAGATCCATTTTCACACCGATCCGCATCTGAAAGTGTTTGGCAACGATGAACAGCTACGCAGCGCTATCTCTAATCTGGTGTACAACGCGGTTAACCATACACCGGACGGCACGCGCATTGATATTAGCTGGTTGCGCGGCCCGCAAGGCGCGATATTCAAAGTGTGCGATAACGGGCCGGGCATTCCGCCAGAACACCTGCCGCGTTTGACTGAGCGTTTCTATCGGGTTGATAAAGCGCGTTCGCGTGCCACCGGCGGCAGCGGTTTAGGATTAGCTATTGTTAAACATGCGCTCAGCCATCACAACGCACGGCTGGACATCACCAGCATCCCTTACCAGGAAACCTGCTTTACCTTTACGCTGGCACCAAGGTTGATTGTCAGCGTCGGGATGCAGGAGAATGCCGTTCATTAACGGTTAAGGGACCTTCTCATGCGCACGTTTCTTTGCTCCCTCTTGTTTTTGCTGCCTGCGGTAACCCAGGCACAGCCGGGTACGCTTTCCGGCAATTTAAGCAGTGTCGGTTCAGACACCCTCGGTTATTTAATGACGTTATGGGGGGAGGGTTTCAGCCGTCAGGCGCCAGGCGTCAATGTGCAGGTGCAGGCATCCGGTTCGTCTACCGCACCTACTGCGCTGGCTGCGGGAGCCGCTCAGATTGGGGCAATGAGCCGAGCAATGCAGGCTGACGAGCGCCAGGCGTTTGAGGCGCGATACGGCTATCCGCCGCTGGCAGTACCGGTGGCAATGGATGCTTTGGTGGTGGTGGTGAATCAGCGCAACCCGTTGCAGCAGATCGATCCGCGCCAGCTTGATGCGATTTTTTCTGTTACGCGTCTGTGCGGCGCAACCCACATCCCCGCCCATTGGGGAGATCTCGGCGTGAAACAGGCTGACTGGGCCGATCGTAGTTTACAGCGCTATGGCCGTAATTCGGCCTCCGGGACGTGGGGTTTTTTCAAACAGCAGGCGCTATGTAACGGTGATTTTCGCAGTGATGTTGCAGAGTTTCCCGGTTCAGCCGCAGTGGTACAGGCAGTGGCGGGCAACCCGCGCAGTATCGGCTACACCAGCTTTGGTTTTCACCTCAGCGGTGTGAAAATGTTGTCTGTGGTCAATGCCAGCGGAGATGCGGTGATGCCTGATGCGGAAAGTATTCGCAGCGGCCATTATCCCTGGGCACGTCCGCTTTACCTCTATGTAAACAAAGCACCCGGCAAACCTTTGCCACCGCTGGTGGCGGCATTTTTACAGCAGATTTTGTCATCGCAAGGTCAGCACCGCGTGAGCGAGGCGGGCTATCTGCCTTTATCGGACCGCCAGTTGGCGCAGACGCGCGCCATCCTTGACGATAATTAATTTCCCTGGCTGCAACATGAATTTTCCTCACGCGCGTTGAATTTTCTTCTGTTGCGGCTGAGAAGCTCGCATGTCACTCTTTCGTTGGCCATATAGCCATCCGGATGGCTATACTTAACTCTATGAAATTATTACCTGCCGCAATCATGTGACAGGTGAGCCAGGAGCGATCATGCAAAGAAATACCGCCCCCTTCCGTGCCGATACCGTTGGCAGTTTTCTGCGTCCTGCCGCTATCAAACAGGCACGCGAACAGTTCGCCGCCGGTGAAATTGATGCCACTGAACTGCGTCGTGTAGAAGATGAAGCTATTCGTGATGTGGTAGCAAAACAGCGCGAAAATGGCCTGAAAGTGGTTACTGACGGTGAGTTTCGTCGCGCATGGTGGCACTTCGACTTTTTCGATGGTCTGGAAGGCGTTGAACGTTATGAGGCCGATCAGGGCATCCAGTTCAATGGGGTACAGACTAAAGCGCGTGGCGTGAAAGTAACGGGCAAACTGAGCTTTGGCAATCACCCCATGCTGAAAGATTTCCGCTTTTTGCAAAGCATCGCGGGTGATGCAGTGCCTAAAATGACCATTCCCAGCCCCAGCGTGCTGCATTTCCGTGGCGGTCGCAATGTGATCGATTCCACTGTTTATCCGGATCTGGCTGCGTATTTTGACGATCTGGCACAAACCTATAAAGACGCAATTAGCGCTTTTTATGCCGCAGGTTGCCGCTATTTACAGCTGGATGACACTGTTTGGGCCTACCTGTGTTCTGAAGATCAGAAACGTCAGATCCGTGAGCGCGGCGATGATCCCGAAGAGCTGGCTCGTATCTACGCCCGCGTGCTGAACAAAGCGCTGGAAGGTAAGCCCGCCGATCTGACGGTTGGGCTGCATGTCTGTCGCGGTAATTTCCGTTCAACCTGGATTTCAGAAGGAGGCTATGAGCCGGTGGCTGAAATCCTGTTTGGTACGGTTAATATTGACGCGTTTTTTCTCGAATATGACAACGAGCGTTCTGGCGGTTTTGAACCGCTGCGCTTCATCAAGCCAGGGCATCAGCAAGTCGTGTTGGGATTAGTTACCACTAAAAACGGTGAACAGGAAGATCCGGCCCAGGTGAAAGCGCGTCTGGCTGAAGCGGCGAAGTTTGTGAGTCTCGACCAGATCTGCCTCAGCCCACAATGCGGCTTCGCCTCAACGGAAGAGGGCAACAGCCTGAGCGAGGCGCAGCAATGGCAAAAGATTCGTCTGGTTGTCGATATTGCGAATCAGGTGTGGTGATGCTGTAACGTTACGCAAACAGGCGCGTAAAACGCGCCTTTTGTGCAGATTAACCTCCGTTAATGCTGGAACTTCTTACGGCCTGAAGAAAAAATAAGCACATCATCTGATGTGCTTACGCCAAATATTAGAGCCATTATCTGGTTATACATATAAATTCACAATAAACCTCTGGTTTTCCGATCCTGTATTGCCTTTCTTCGCTATAAACGTTCTACTTAGCGCCGCTGTCGATTTAACCCTCCGTGAACAGAAAAAAAGCAGCTTAAATCACCTGCGCTTCATCTCACGACGAGCATAATGCGCTGATATTGGCTGGCAAATCGTTGTTTTGACGCAGCGAGGGCAATGCAAATTCAACTTCCACCGCAACAACAATGACAGGCCGTATGACACACCGTTTAACTTCGAAAGATATTCTCGCGCTGGGCTTCATGACGTTTGCCCTGTTTGTGGGCGCGGGCAACATTATTTTCCCGCCGATGGTTGGCATTCAGTCCGGCGAACATGTCTGGACCGCCGCGATCGGATTCCTTATTACCGCTGTGGGTTTGCCAGTGATCACCGTTATTGCGCTGGCGCGCGTGGGCGGCGGCATCGACGCGCTCAGTTCGCCGATTGGCAAAGTAGCCGGTTTGGTGCTGGCAACGGTGTGCTATCTGGCCGTTGGTCCGCTGTTCGCGACCCCGCGTACCGCCACAGTGTCCTTTGAGGTGGGCATTGCGCCGCTGACGGGAGACGGCTCGCTGCCGCTGTTTAGCTACAGTCTGATTTACTTCGCACTGGTCATCGGAATTTCTCTCTATCCGGGAAAACTGCTGGATACCGTTGGTCATTTCCTCGCGCCACTGAAAATTGTTGCGCTGACCGTGCTTGGCCTTGCTGCGCTGATATGGCCAGCGGGCGATATTATTCCGGCAACGGCTGATTATCAACGTGCGGCTTTCTCCAGCGGTTTCGTTAATGGTTATCTGACGATGGATACGCTGGGTGCGCTGGTTTTCGGTATTGTTATTGTTAACGCCGCACGGTCACGCGGGATTAAAAATCCAGTCTTATTGACGCGTTATACCGTGCTGGCGGGGCTGATTGCCGGTATTGGCCTGACGCTGGTTTATCTCAGCCTGTTCAGGCTGGGTTCAGGTAGCGGCTCGCTGGTCGATCAGAACGCTAACGGTGCCGCTATTCTGCACGCTTACGTTCAGCAGACGTTCGGCAGTATGGGCAGCTTCTTCCTGGCGGCACTGATTTTTGTTGCCTGTATGGTTACCGCCGTAGGCCTGACCTGTGCCTGTGCTGAATTTTTTGCACAGTACCTGCCGCTGTCGTATAAAACGCTGGTGTTCGTCCTCGGCCTGTTCTCAATGGTGGTGTCGAACCTTGGTCTGAGCCATCTGATTCAGATTTCGATTCCGGTACTGACTGCGATTTATCCGCCGTGCATCGTGCTGGTCGTGTTGAGCTTCACCCTGCGCTGGTGGAACAAGAGTAGCCTCATTATTGCGCCAACCATGCTGATTAGCCTGCTGTTCGGTATTGTGGATGCCATTAAAACTACCGAATTTAAAGCGGTGTTGCCGGCCTTTAGCCAGAACCTGCCGCTGGCGGATCAGGGGCTTGCCTGGTTGCCGCCCTCGCTGGTTATCCTGCTGATTGTTGCGCTGGTGGACCGGGTGAAAGGACGCGCACAGGTCAAGATTCACTCGTAACAGTAAACGTTTTTTCTCTAACCACGGGCTTGCCCGTGGTTTTTTCATTTGCAAGGTAGTGTTGTTATGCAAGAAATCAACAAGCTCAAACGCGGACTGAGCACGCGCCATATCCGTTTTATGGCGCTGGGATCGGCGATTGGAACCGGGCTGTTCTACGGCTCCGCAGATGCCATTAAAATGGCCGGACCGAGCGTATTGCTCGCTTACATCATCGGTGGCGCGGTGGCTTACATTATTATGCGTGCGCTGGGCGAGATGTCGGTGAACAATCCGCAGGCCAGTTCGTTTTCACGTTATGCCCAGGATTATCTCGGCCCGATGGCGGGTTATATCACGGGCTGGACATACTGTTTTGAGATCCTGATTGTTGCCATTGCTGACGTTACCGCCTTCGGCATTTACATGGGCGTCTGGTTTCCCGATGTGCCGCACTGGATTTGGGTACTGAGCGTGGTGCTGATTATCGGTGCGGTTAACCTGATGAGCGTGAAGGTATTTGGCGAAGTTGAGTTCTGGTTCTCTTTCTTTAAGGTCGCCACCATCATTGTGATGATTGTGGCCGGTTTTGCCATGATCTTCTGGGGGATCGGCAATGGCGGACAGCCAACCGGCATTCATAACCTATGGAGTAACGGCGGCTTCTTCGCTCACGGTATCGTGGGGATGTTGCTGTCGCTACAAATGGTGATGTTCGCATACGGGGGAATCGAAATCATCGGTATTACAGCCGGTGAAGCCAAAGATCCCGCCAAATCGATTCCACGTGCTATCAACTCGGTGCCGCTGCGTATTCTGGTGTTTTATGTCGGCACACTGTTTGTGATCATGTCGATCTATCCGTGGAACCAGGTCGGTACATCCGGCAGTCCGTTTGTGCTGACCTTCCAGCATCTTGGCATTGCCGCTGCGGCTTCTGTCCTAAATTTTGTGGTGCTGACTGCCTCGCTGTCTGCGATTAACAGCGATGTATTTGGTGTAGGGCGCATGTTGCACGGCATGGCGCAGCAGGGCCATGCACCGAAAGTATTTATGAAAGTCTCCGGGCGCGGTATTCCGTGGGTTACGGTGGTGGTGATGATGTTCGCCATGCTGATCGCGGTATACCTTAACTACCTGATGCCGGAAAAAATCTTCTTGGTAATCGCTTCACTGGCGACCTTTGCTACGGTTTGGGTGTGGATCATGATCCTGCTGTCACAGATGGCTTTTCGTCGCAAAATTGGTCAGGAAGCGGCCAGTAAGCTGCAATTCGCCTTGCCTGGTGGCAGCTGGACCGCCTGGGTAGGGGTAGCGTTTCTGGCCTTTATTATCGGCCTGATCGGTTATTTCCCGGATACGCGTGTGTCGCTTTACGCTGGCTGCGTATGGATTGTGCTGCTACTGCTGGGCTATAAGCTGGTACGTAAGCAGGCGAAATAAACGGAAACGCCCCTCTAAAACAGGGGCGTTTTACTTTTTTTGCCGCTCATAAAAAACAGTATTATTAAAATTGTGCTTCAGCACGTAATAACGGCTTATTAATAGCAAATTTAAGAACGGCTGTGGAATGAAATAATAAAGATACCATCAGGTACAGAAAGGAATCGTCCCATGCTGCCGGCGCCAGCTGGCCGTATTGCGGTAAGGGCCGTCGAAAATAAAAAAGCTTTTTCAGTCTGCCCGATAATAAACTGATACCAAAAGAAAATAGCCTGTCTGCAGGAAATCGCGATGAAGCATTATTGCCCGCCTCTGGGCCGGTCAAAACGTTATATTTTTTAATGTTAGTGTTTACATGAACATTGAAGTTAATAAACAGGCTTATTAATAAATAAAAACGGCGAATCCAGTCGCCGAAGTGTTAACAAAAAAGAGTAATAAAAAGGGATGATTGACAGCGCTATCCTAAATCAAAAAAATATAGCTGGATATGTTTTTAACGAAAATGAGATAAATACCAGAAAGTATCGTCTGGATTAATCATTTTTAATTAACTGATTGTGAAGTTTACTGTCCATTTGCCCGCTGCTCATTCAGGATCAGGATGAGGGAAGAGCGTAATCGACCGGGACGATCGCCTTTGGATCCAGCCGATTACGCAGTTGTTCGATGCTGGACTGATAAGGGCAAAGCGTACCGACCGGAGTCAGCTTACAGCCTGGCTGATACCACTCTTCCCGTAAAAGTGGGTGGGCCGCATCAATTGGCTGCAACTGACGCAGTGCATCCAGGCTTTGTGCCTGGAAATAGATACGTATAAAACGTTCGCCGCTCTGGCTGTCGCGCCAGCGTTCAAACACCAGGCTGCTACCTGGTGGAATATTCCCACTCGAATAACCGGGTAAGTGCCAGTGGAAATCGATTAACGTTCGCACCATGGCGATATTGGTATCATGCGCGACAAATAGCAGCCAGCGTGTTTTGGGCAGTGCGTCAGCGCCGGGGTTAATACCCTGCAATATCGCATTAAGCAAAACTGAACCGCGCCGTTGCGCCAGATAGAATATATCGTTGCTCAGATCGTAATTAGCAGTTAACAGCGGTAACAATGTGGTAATTTGCGCGGCTGAGGTAATGTGGCCCCATGCCAGTTGGTCAAAAGGTAAATTTTCGCTGTAGCCCAGGCGCAACGTTTCTACCATGCTGGCCATGGCGCTCAGCCCTTGCACATAAGTGTGACCGCTTCTGGTCTGCTTAAACTGCCAGGGACGGTCAAAGAAAGGACAATCCTTAACCGATGCGCAAACGGCCCGCTTCAGTAACTGAATGGTGGGCTGTAAACGCTGCTGAAGCGCAGGAAGATTGCCCGCCTTCGCCCGTTTCGCGGCCAGCTCCTTGATGGGATCTGTTTGCGTCGCCTCCAGCTTATCTGCCTGAAACAGCGGATCGATATCGTCTTTTACATGATGAACGGGGATGCTACAGCCGGGAAACGCACCGTTAACCAAGGCCTTAGCGGTGGCAATCGTGCGCTGCATGGGACTGGCGCGAACAGCGATATCCGCAGGAGAAGGGCAACCGGCACTGAGCAGGCCCAGCTGCCGATAATGTTCGCCTTGCCAGCGTCCTTTATTCATCACCGCGCTGTAACCGTGCTCGGTTAATTCGCCATCTGGCGTTCGCCATTTCGTCCAGGTACGTTGCGTGGCTGCTTCGATCTCTTTGCGATTACCGGCTGTAGGAGGACGTATGCCGTGTCGGCTTAGCTCCACCACTTTCTCCAGCTGATAACGCCCCTCCGCATGTAATGGATTGGTTAGCAGCCATAGCGAGCAAAATATCCATGCTCGCCAACGGAATAGTGAGGAAGCCATAACAGATTTCTGTTCCTAATCGTGTAGCGCGTTGTTATTGATCAATGCTTTTAGCCGTGGATAAAGCGCGGCATTGGCTAACAGCACCGGGTTTCCGTTTTTCAGACCATCATTACGCAAGTAATCATTGGTGATCCCGCCAGCTTCCCGCATCAGAACGATGCCCGGCAGGCTATCCCACGGATTCATATGTGCTTCGTAATAGCCAATCAACCGTCCCGCCGCAGCCCAGGCGCTGGTCAACGCACCAGACCCGATACGGATAAACATACCGCCCTCCAGCATTAAAGCGGTGATCAGCGTGGTCACGCTTTCTGACGGCACGCGACCTGAATTACTTAAGCCAAATAAGCCCTCGCTTAAATGCTGTGCGCTGTGCGCCTGAATGCGCGTTTCGTTCATCCATGCGCCTTGCCCCTGGCGTGCATGGAACAGCTCCTGATGATTAGGATCGCATACGACGCCAATCACTGCTTCGCCTTCGCACAATACTGCTAGCGAAACGCACCAGTTATGCAGGCCATTAACGAAACAGGCAGTGCCATCAATCGGATCGACCACCCAGACATAGGTTGCGCCTTGAGTATCGCCCCCACTTTCTTCGCCTAACACGGCATCCTCTGGAAAACGTTCAGCGATAAGCGTTTTGATTAAATCCTCCACGTTACGGTCGGCTTCGCTGACCACGTCCTGTAGATCCCTCTTATGTTCCACCACTAATTTTTGGCGTTGTTGATACCAGGAATAAGCGCGGCTGGCTGCCGCCTGAGCAATTTCGCAGGCATAACGGTAACGCACGTCTGTTTCAGAATGAGAAGCGGATGACATCTTTCCCTCTTATGATTTTAAGACATATCGAACGGAAGAAACGCCTGAACAGGCGGTCTGGCTGTGTGGCCTACTTAACAAAAGTTAAGAAAGACTTCATTAAGCCGTAGATGAGTACCGATGGCAAGAAGGGGAGAAGTTCATCCGCAGGCTTTTTACAGTAAACGGACAATTTAAGATGTGGTACAGAACGGCCATCAGATGAAAGGCTGAACCTGCTTAACAGTACGACAGGATCGGCGTAATGCGACGGACGGACTTATTTACGCCCGCCGGGTAGGCGGTTATCACAACCGGGCGCAGGGATGGCGTCGGTAAAACGTATGAAGAACCGGATAAAGTTATAATTGCTGAGTTTGCGCCAGCGCCATCAACCGGGGATAGAATTGATAAAACAGTTTCTCCAGCGCAAGGTAATGCGTGACAAAATCCTGATAGGAGTCGCGCAGCGCGACTAAGCGTGGACGACGCCTCGCCATGTTATTCAACACGCCTTCCAGCCGTGCGGGAGTCGCATAATGTTCAAACCAGCGTTCGCGCCACATCACGGCGTTCAGCGTTTTGAATGCTTCAGGCGTTGGCGCCAGCTGCGGCACGATCTCTTTCTCTGCTATGGCAGAAAATTGTGCCAGCGTCAGCGTAGGGTGGAATGTTGTCCAGTGACGCGCCAGGAAATGATCCCAGATTATATCAAGTGTGACAGGCGCCACGCGATAAGTCTCAGGGCGGAACAGCTGACGCGCTTCGCGCACTTCCGGCAATGAATCGGTCATGACGTCGAGGCGACGATGCAGCAGAATACCGTCAGCCACCGGCGTTGGCCAGTGTTGATACGGGTTTCCGCGCACGAAATCGGCCATCAAATTGCCAAGCAATGAGCTGTTAGCCAGTTGGGCCAGGTGAAGATGGGCAAGAAAGTTCATGGCGCATTATAGGCTGAACTGCCTTTGCACAGCCAGTTGTTCAGAATTGGTCGATTTTCCGCTAAACTGTGCCGCCTGTTTTTGCCTGAGAAAGAAGTCTTGCATGCGTGTTGCCGATTTTGCTTTTGAATTGCCCGAATCCCTTATCGCCCATTACCCACAGGCGCAGCGCAGCGGCTGTCGTTTGCTGTCGCTGGATGGCCCAAGTGGCGCGCTGACGCATGGCGTTTTCACCGATGTGCTGGATAAGCTGAACCCCGGCGATTTGCTGGTATTCAATAATACGCGCGTTATTCCGGCGCGCGTTTTTGGCCGTAAAGCGAGCGGTGGCAAAATCGAAATGCTGGTGGAGCGCATGCTCGACGATAAACGTGTACTGGCGCATGTGCGCGCTTCGAAAGCGCCTAAGCCTGGCACGGAGCTGCTGTTAGGGGATGACGAGAGCGTCAGGGCGACCATGGTAGCGCGCCACGATGCGCTGTTTGAAATTGCCTTTGCAGATGATCGTGCTGTGCTGGATATACTGAACAGCGTGGGCCATATGCCGCTGCCGCCGTATATCGATCGGCCTGACGAAGACGCTGACCGTGAGCTTTATCAAACGGTTTACAGTGCACGTCCCGGTGCGGTTGCTGCACCCACTGCTGGCCTGCATTTTGATGAACCGCTGCTTCAGGCTTTGAAGGATAAGGGCATTGAGATGGCCTTCGTCACGTTGCATGTGGGGGCGGGCACCTTCCAGCCGGTACGTGTCGAGACCATTGAAGAGCATCACATGCACGCCGAATATGCTGAAGTGCCGCAGGACGTGGTGGATGCGGTGCTGGCTTGTAAAGCACGCGGCAACAAGGTGGTTGCGGTGGGCACCACCTCCGTCCGTTCACTGGAAAGCGCGGCCAAAGCCAGCCAGGACGCGCTAATTGCCCCGTTCTTTGATGATACGCAAATTTTTATTTACCCAGGGTATCACTATAAGGTGATCGATGCGTTGATCACTAATTTCCATCTGCCCGAATCAACCCTGATTATGCTGGTCTCGGCCTTTGCCGGTTATCAGCACACTATGGCGGCGTATCGCGCCGCTGTGGCTGAGCAATATCGTTTCTTCAGTTATGGCGATGCGATGTTCATCAGTAAAAACCCGCAGGCACCGCAGGAAACAGTCGGCGCCTGATTATTTAACCCAATCATCAGACTGTATCTCTGGTGGAGGCTATGTGAAATTTGAACTGGATACCACAGACGGGCGCGCGCGCCGTGGCCGTCTGATTTTTGATCGCGGCGTGGTAGAAACCCCGGCCTTTATGCCGGTTGGCACTTACGGCACCGTGAAAGGCATGACGCCAGAAGAAGTTCAGGCTACCGGGGCGCAGATTATCCTGGGTAATACATTCCATCTCTGGCTGCGTCCGGGCCAGGAGATCATGAAGCTGCACGGCGATCTGCATGATTTTATGCAGTGGAAAGGGCCGATTCTTACGGATTCCGGTGGCTTTCAGGTATTCAGCCTGGGCGATATTCGTAAAATAACCGAAGCGGGCGTACATTTTCGTAATCCGATCAATGGCGATGCGATTTTCCTCGATCCCGAAAAATCCATGGAGATTCAGTTTGATCTCGGTTCTGACATCGTCATGATTTTCGATGAATGTACGCCGTATCCTGCCGACTGGGATTACGCGAAACGTTCGATGGAAATGTCGCTACGCTGGGCACAACGCAGCCGCGACCGCTTCGACAGCCTGGGCAATAAAAATGCACTGTTCGGCATTATCCAGGGTTCTGTTTACGAAGATTTACGAGATGTCTCGGTGAAAGGTCTGGTAGAGATCGGCTTTGATGGGTACGCTGTGGGCGGCCTGGCGGTGGGTGAACCGAAAGAAGATATGCACCGCATCCTTGAGCATGTTTGTCCACAAATTCCGCACGATAAGCCGCGCTATTTGATGGGCGTCGGCAAGCCTGAAGATTTGGTGGAAGGCGTTCGTCGCGGTATCGATATGTTCGATTGCGTCATGCCAACGCGCAACGCACGTAATGGCCACCTGTTTGTGACCGACGGTGTAGTAAAAATTCGCAATGCTAAGCATAAAGATGATACTTCACCGCTGGATGCCGAGTGTGATTGTTACACCTGTCGCAATTACAGCCGTGCGTACTTGTATCATCTGGATCGCTGTAACGAAATACTGGGCGCGCGACTGAATACTATCCATAATCTGCGCTATTACCAGCGCCTGATGGCAGGTTTACGCCAGGCCATCGAAGAGGGTAAATTAGAGCGCTTTGTTAACGAGTTCTACCAACGGACGGGCAAAGAAGTTCCGCCTTTAACGTCTGATAATTCATCAATGAGGGAAATTTAATGAGCTTTTTCATTTCTGACGCTGTAGCTGCAGCAGGCGCACCGTCTCAGGGAAGTCCGTATTCTCTGGTGATCATGCTGGTAGTGTTTGGTCTGATTTTCTATTTCATGATCCTGCGTCCGCAGCAGAAACGTGCAAAAGAGCACAAGAAGCTGATGGATTCCATCTCTAAGGGTGACGAAGTGCTGACCAGTGGTGGTTTAGTGGGACGTGTGACGAAAGTGGCGGAAACGGGCTATGTTGCTATCGCGCTGAACGACACGACTGAAGTAGTGATCAAACGTGATTTCGTGGCTGCCGTCCTGCCGAAAGGTACTATGAAGGCGCTGTAATTTTTACTTCCCTAAGGGAACTGCCGTGTTAAATCGTTATCCTTTGTGGAAGTACATCATGCTGGTCGTCGTCTTTATTGTCGGCCTGCTGTACGCACTTCCCAACCTGTATGGTGAGGATCCGGCCGTTCAAATCACTGGTGCGCGCGGAAGCGCCGCCAGTGAGCAAACGTTGGATCAGATTCAGACCGCATTAAAACAAAATAATATTCAGAGCAAATCGGTTGCGCTGGAAAACGGTGCAATCACTGCGCTTTTTGCTAATACGGATGTCCAGTTACGTGCCCGTGAAGCCATTACGAAAGCGCTTGGCGAGAACTATGTTGTTGCGTTAAACCTTGCGCCTGCGACGCCGCGTTGGCTGTCTATGCTGGCGGCAGAGCCAATGAAACTTGGCCTCGATCTGCGTGGTGGCGTGCACTTCCTGATGGAAGTGGATATGGATACCGCGTTAGGCAAACTGCAAGAGCAGAACGCCGATACCCTGCGCAGCGATCTGCGCGAGAAAAATATCCCTTATACCAACGTTAATAAACTCGCTAATTACGGTGTGGGAATTCGTTTCCGTGATGCTGCAAGCCGCGATGCTGCGGTAAGCTGGCTGAGCTCACGTCATCAGGACCTGGTGATTAATAACAGCGGGGCAGATTCACTGCGCGCCACGATGAGCGATGCCCGTCTCAGCGAAGCACGTGAGTATGCTGTCCAGCAGAACATCACGATTCTGCGTAACCGTGTAAACCAGTTAGGTGTTGCCGAGCCGCTGGTGCAGCGTCAGGGCGCTGACCGTATCGTGGTTGAGTTACCGGGTATTCAGGACACCGCTCGCGCCAAAGAGATTTTAGGCGCAACCGCAACGCTGGAGTTCCGTCTGGTGAATACCAGCGTTGATCCAGGCGCTGCGGCTAACGGACGCGTGCCAGGCGATTCTGAAGTGAAAAACATGCGTGATGGCCAGCCCGTTGTCCTGTATAAACGCGTGATTTTGACCGGTGATCACATTACCGATTCGACGTCGAGCATGGATGAGTACAACCAGCCGCAGGTGAATATTTCACTGGATGGTGCGGGTGGTAACCTGATGTCTAACTTCACTAAGGACAATATCGGCAAGCCGATGGCGACCTTGTTTGTGGAATATAAAGACAGCGGCAAAAAAGATGCAAACGGTCGCTCAATCCTGGTGAAACAGGAAGAGGTGATTAACGTTGCCAATATCCAGTCCCGACTGGGTAACAGTTTCCGCATTACCGGTATCAGCAACCCTAACGAAGCCCGTCAGCTGTCGCTGCTGCTGCGTGCCGGTGCGTTGATAGCGCCAATTCAGATCGTTGAAGAGCGCACCATCGGTCCAACCATGGGTCAGCAAAACATAACCCAGGGGCTGGAAGCCTGTTTGTGGGGCCTGCTCGCCTCTATCCTGTTTATGGTGGTGTTCTACAAAAAGTTCGGCCTGATTGCGACCAGTGCGCTGTTGGTTAACCTGATATTGATTGTCGGTATCATGTCCCTGTTGCCGGGTGCGACGCTGACTATGCCAGGCATTGCCGGGATTGTGTTGACGCTGGCAGTGGCGGTCGATGCCAACGTACTGATTAACGAACGTATTAAAGAAGAACTGCGCAACGGGCGTTCCGTTCAGCAGGCAATCCATGAAGGCTACAAAGGCGCCTTTTCAAGTATTGTCGATGCGAACGTTACCACGCTCATCAAAGTGATCATTCTTTACGCGGTTGGTACGGGTTCGATCAAAGGCTTTGCAATTACCACTGCAATTGGTATCGCAACCTCCATGTTCACTGCGATTATTGGAACCCGTGCCATTGTTAACCTGGTTTACGGTGGCAAACGCATCAACAAGCTGTCTATCTGAGGAGTGCGTTGTGGCACAGGATTATAATATTGAACAGTTGAACCACGGTCGTAAAGTCGTTGACTTTATGCGCTGGGACACGCTGGCGTTTATCATTTCGGGGCTACTGATTGTTGCCGCGATTGCGATTGTTGGCGTGCGTGGTTTCAACTGGGGTCTCGATTTTACCGGCGGTACGGTGATTGAGATCAACCTGGAAAAACCCGCCGATCTCGATATGCTGCGTAGTGATCTGGTGAAGGCGGGCTTTGATGAGCCGCTGGTGCAGAATTTTGGCAGCAGCCGCGATGTGATGGTGCGCATGGCGCCCGTTTCAGGTCCAGCGGGCACCGAGTTAGGCAATAAAGTGGTCTCGGTCATTAACCAGACCACTCAGCAAAACGCCACCGTCAAGCGCATTGAGTTCGTCGGTCCAAGTGTGGGCAGCGATCTGGCGCAAGCGGGGGCGATGGCTCTGCTGTCAGCCTTGATAGCGATTCTGCTCTATATCGGTTTTCGCTTTGAGTGGCGTCTGGCGCTCGGTACGGTACTGGCACTGGCGCATGACGTTATTATTACCTGCGGCCTGCTGGCGCTGTTCCACATCGAAATCGATTTGACCATTGTCGCCTCGCTGATGTCGGTAATTGGTTACTCACTCAACGATAAGATCGTGGTATCCGACCGTATTCGTGAAAATTTCCGCAAAATCCGTCGCGGTTCGCCTTACGATATTACCAACGTGTCGCTGACCCAAACGCTGAGCCGTACTTTAATTACCTCGCTGACAACGTTGGCCATGATTCTGATCCTGTTCATTTTTGGGGGAGCGTTGCTGAAAGGCTTCTCGCTGACCATGTTGATCGGTGTGACGATTGGTACGATTTCGTCGATTTATGTCTCTTCAGCGCTGGCGCTGAAACTGGGCATGAAGCGTGAACATATGCTGGTGCAGAAAGTGGAGAAAGAGGGCGCCGATCAGCCTTCAATCCTGCCTTAAACATGGCATGTAAAATGAAATGGGCTGCCAGTGGCAGCCCATTTTTTTTGCGCTTATTGCGCAGCAGGAACGGTAGAAGTGGCGCTTTCGCCCGTGACATCGTGCACGCGCACGTAACCTAATTGTTCAGGCGTGATGCCGCTAAGACGCAACGGAACGCTGACCGAGGCCTGGGGCAACAGCGAGGCGGGCACCTCAATGGTTTGATTCAGGCTATCGGCATTCAGCGGTTTCCCACTGGCCGGATCCAGCTCGCCCCATACCACTGTGGCGCGCAGCGCGGAAAGGGGCTGATCGCCAGTTGCACGGATATTGAGATTAGCGCGTGAACCGTTGGCTTCACTTTCTACCCGTGACAGGGATAAGCGCAATGTGCCGAGCTGGGTTTGCAGTTCCACCGGCGTGTTCGCCTGAGGAACCAGCCATGCGCCCTGTTGCGAGTGGCTATTCAGTTGGCCCTGAATTTCCAGCGCGCTGGCCTGGGTGGTCAAGTGCTGCATCTGTTGATTCAGCTGGCTCACCTCCTGATGCAGCGCGTTCACTTTAGGTGCCGAAGGCGTGCTACAGCCGCTGAGAATGATCAGTGACATCGCCATCGGCGCCCAAACCGTCCTGTTCATAAATTATCCTTGTCAGTTATTTTGGAATACGTAAAACCTGGCCAGGATAGATCTTATCAGGATGCGACAGCATTGGCTTGTTCGCTTCAAAAATCTTATTGTATTCATTAGGATTTCCGTAAACCTGTTTGGAAATCGCGCTCAGGGTATCGCCTTTTTTCACCGTATACAGCTCGGCTTCTGGTGCGCTGTCTTTCACGGTAACTTTATCATCGACTTTGGTGATACCGGCTACGTTACCGGCCGCTACCATGATTTTCTCTTTGAGCTCCTGGGAAACGCCCTCACCGCTGACGGTTACAGTATCGCCATCCACCTTGACGTTGACCTTATCGCTGTCTGGTAGCCCTAATTTGTTAATGTGATCTTGCAGTTTTTTGCTTTGGTCATCGCCACTGCCACTGACCGCATCCCACAACTTTTCTCCAGCTTCTTTCACAAAATTAAACAGACCCATAAAACCTCCGATTGTTAGTGGTTGTGTGCTGCTATGCAGCTTTATAAGCGTAGTGGTTTTTCAGAAAATGTAAGGCAGGCATTGCCTGGCTGTGCGTTGGGCAACGGAAAGGCACGGGAATAGATTTTGTTGAATTGCAGTTCGCGCTACACTGTATGACTTATTTATCTTGCGTCAGGTAACGTCATGCATTGCCCATTCTGCTCCGCTGTGGACACCAAAGTGATTGATTCTCGTCTGGTTAGTGAAGGATCGTCGGTGCGTCGTCGTCGTCAGTGTCTGGTGTGTCATGAACGTTTTACCACGTTTGAAGTGGCTGAATTAGTGATGCCGCGCGTGGTAAAAAGCAACGATGTACGCGAGCCCTTCAATGAGGACAAACTCAGCAGCGGCATGATGAAGGCGCTGGAGAAACGTCCAGTGAGCGCTGATGCCGTTGAGAGTGCGGTTAACCATATCAAAACCCAATTGCGCGCCACCGGTGAGCGTGAAATTCCCAGTAAACTGATTGGTGCGCTGGTAATGGATGAGCTGAAAAAGCTCGATAAAGTCGCCTACATTCGCTTTGCTTCGGTCTATCGCAGCTTTGAAGATATTCGTGATTTTGGCGAAGAGATCGCACGCTTACAGGATTAAAGCATGACCGATGAACGCTATATGGCACGCGCGCTGGAACTGGCGCGGCGTGGTCGTTTTACTACTCTGCCCAATCCCAATGTGGGTTGCGTGATCGTGCGTGATGGCAACATCGTCGGCGAAGGCTGGCACCAGCGCGCCGGTGAACCGCACGCTGAAGTACATGCATTACGGATGGCCGGGGATAAAGCGCGTGGCGCGACAGCTTACGTCACGCTGGAACCTTGCAGCCATCATGGGCGCACGCCGCCATGTTGCGATGCGTTAATTGCTGCGGGCGTTAAGCGTGTTGTCGCTGCGATGCAGGATCCCAATCCACAAGTGGCGGGACGTGGTTTACAGCGTTTACATCAGGCAGGAATTGACGTCAGCCACGGCTTAATGATGAGTGAAGCGGAAGCGCTCAACCGCGGCTTCCTAAAACGTATGCGCACCGGTTTTCCCTGGGTGCAGCTTAAATCAGGCGCCTCGCTGGATGGTCGTACTGCGATGGCCAGCGGTGAAAGTCAGTGGATTACGTCGGCGCATGCACGGCGCGATGTGCAAAGACTGCGGGCGCAAAGCGCGGCTATTCTCAGTAGCAGCGCTACAGTGTTAGCCGATGATCCTTCGCTCACGGTGCGCTGGTCAGAACTTAATGAAGAAACGCGATCGCTGCTTGATAAGAATTCACTGCGTCAGCCGCTGCGGGTGATCGTTGACAGTCAAAATCGCGTCACGCCGCACCATAACGTTATCAACCAGCCGGGTGAAACCTGGCTGATGCGACACACACCAGACCAGCAGGTCTGGCCTGGAAGCGTGACGCAAATTGCTGCCCCGCTGCGTGAGCAGCAACTTGATTTGGTTGCAATGATGATGTTGCTGGGCCAGCGCCAGATTAACAGCGTTTGGGTCGAAGCGGGCGCAGCGCTGGCCGGAGCGTTACTGCAAGCCGGGTTGGTCGATGAGCTGATTGTGTATGTGGCGCCGAAGCTATTGGGTGATAGCGGACGTGGCTTGTGCCAGTTACCCGGCTTACATCAACTTGCTGATGCACCTGCCTTTTCATTCAGCGATGTCCGGCAGGTTGGCAGTGATTTGCGCCTGACGCTGATACCCCAATAACGCCGATGGAAAAGCGAGAGCACGTCGCCGAAGAGTATGATAGAATCCGCCCCCCTGCGCGGGGCCAAACAAACCCCTGAAAGGATAAGTATGAAAGTTATCGAAGCTGCTGTTGCAACGCCAGAGGCCAATATTGCCATCGTTATTGCGCGTTTTAACAACTTCATTAATGACAGCCTGCTGGATGGCGCGGTCGATGCCCTGAAGCGTATCGGCCAGGTTAAAGATGACAATATCACCGTCGTCTGGGTTCCAGGTGCTTACGAACTGCCACTGGCGGCGCGTGCACTGGCAAAAACCGGCAAATATGACGCCGTTATTGCGCTGGGAACGGTCATTCGTGGCGGCACTGCACATTTCGAATATGTTGCAGGCGAAGCCAGCTCCGGTATTGCCAGCGTGGCCATGAACAGCGATATTCCTGTCGCGTTTGGCGTACTGACCACCGAAAATATCGAGCAGGCCATTGAGCGTGCTGGCACCAAAGCCGGTAATAAAGGCGCCGAAGCAGCCCTGACCGCGCTCGAAATGATTAATGTATTGAAAGCCATCAAAGCCTGATTTTTGTAAGGGGAATTTTGTGAAACCTGCTGCTCGTCGTCGCGCCCGTGAGTGCGCTGTCCAGGCGCTTTACTCCTGGCAGTTGTCTAACAACGACATTGCCGATGTGGAATACCAGTTCCTGGCGGAACAAGACGTCAAAGACGTCGATATTGCGTATTTCCGCGAACTGCTGTCCGGTGTGGCGACCAACAGCGCGTATCTGGATGGGCTGATGCAACCTTACCTGTCGCGTCAGCTGGAAGAGCTGGGCCAGGTAGAAAAAGCTGTTCTGCGGATTTCGCTGTACGAACTAAGCAAACGTTCCGATGTGCCTTATAAAGTGGCCATCAACGAAGGTATTGAGCTGGCGAAAGTGTTTGGTGCTGAAGACAGCCATAAGTTCGTCAACGGCGTGCTGGATAAAGCAGCTCCACAGATTCGACCCAATCGTAAGTAAATAAAAAGGCCGGCTTGCCGGCCTTTTTTCTTTAATGGTTAAGCGGAACGCAAACATGTCTTGTGGTGAATTTGAACTCATCGCACGCTATTTCAATCGCAGAACGCGCAGCCGCCGTGATGTCGAAACCGGCATTGGTGATGATTGTGCGCTTTTGGGCGTGCCAGAAAAACAGACGCTGGCGATCAGCACCGATACGCTGGTGGCTGGCATACATTTCCTGCGCGATATTCATCCTGCCGATTTAGGCTACAAAGCGCTGGCGGTAAATCTTAGCGATCTTGCCGCAATGGGCGCCGATCCGGCATGGTTGACGCTAGCAATGACGTTGCCTGAAGTGGATGAATCTTGGCTGGCGGCGTTTAGCGAAAGTTTGTTCGAACTGCTGGAATACTACGATATGCAGCTGATTGGCGGCGATACCACGCGCGGACCACTCAGCCTGACGCTCGGCATTCACGGGTTGGTTCCACAAGGCCGCGCATTAAAACGTTCCGGTGCAAAGCCGGGCGACTGGATTTATGTGACCGGCACATTAGGCGACAGCGCGGCAGGACTGGCGCTGTTGCAGCATCACAAGCGCATTGACGATCCGGTAGTGTATGAAGCGCTGATTAAGCGCCATTTACGCCCGATGCCGCGCATTTTGCAGGGCCAGGCACTGCGTCCTTTGGCTTCATCGGCAATCGATCTTTCCGATGGTTTGATTTCCGATCTCGGCCATATACTGAAAGCCAGCGGCTGCGGCGCGCGGATCAATCTGGATGCGCTGCCCCTGTCGTCTGCGCTGCGCGATCATTTCGAGCCAGAGCAGGTTTTGCGCTGGGCATTAAGTGGCGGCGAAGATTACGAGCTGTGCTTTACCGTGCCGGAAGTGCATCGTGGTGCGCTGGATGTGGCGCTAGGTCACCTTGGCGTGCCTTTCACCTGTATCGGTCAGATGTCACCGGAATCAGACGGCCTGACGCTGCTGGATAATGGCAAACCGGCAACCTTCAGTCATAAAGGATTTGACCATTTTGACGCTTGATAAAGACGTAGCGAAAAGTCGTTTGCGTATGAGCAATCCATGGCATCTGCTGGCGACAGGTTTTGGCAGCGGTTTAAGCCCCTTTGTGCCAGGCACCATGGGGTCGCTGGCCGCTATCCCATTTTGGTGGCTGATGACCCGGTTGCCGCATGATCTCTATTCACTGGTCGTGCTGCTGGGTGTTAGCGTTGGCGTGTATCTCTGCCATCGCACCGCTAAAGATATGGGCGTTCACGATCACGGCAGCATTGTCTGGGATGAATTCATTGGTATGTGGATCACCCTGATGGCGATCCCGGTTAACAGCTGGCAATGGGTGCTCGCGGGATTTGTGCTGTTTCGCATTCTGGATATGTGGAAACCGTGGCCGATTCGCTGGTTTGACCGCAACGTCCATGGCGGCATGGGTATTATGGTTGACGATATTATCGCCGGGGTGATTTCGGCGGCGATATTGTACGGGGCGGGGCATTACTGGTTGGGGTATTAAACTCCGTAATAAATATTCCCTCGCCAACAGGAGAGGGAACGTTGCGGTGCTGGCTCAGGCTGTTTTATAACCAATGCTTTATTCAAACCCTACCGTTGGATGCGACTGATAAACGCTTTCCAGTTCGGCAATTTCCATTGGCTCCAGTTCGACTTCCACCGCTTTGGTCAAATCCTTTAACTGCTCTGCCCGCGATGCGCCAATAATCGGCGCAGTGACGGCGGGTTTATGCAACAGCCACGCCAGCGCCACCTGCGCACGGCTAATATTTTTATCCGCCGCAATTGTTTCAACTCGCTTAGCGATTGCAGCGTCATTCTCTTCCGTTGCGCTATACAACGTTTTGCCAAATTCATCCGATACCGAACGTGCCGTCGTTTCGCCCCACGGACGCGTCAGTTTACCGCGTGCCAGTGGACTCCACGGCAGCACCGCGATCTGCTTATCAAGACACAGTGGATGCATTTCATTTTCTTCTTCACGCTGAATCAGGTTGTACTGGTCCTGCATACTGACAAAAGTTGCCCAGTTATTGCGTTCCTGTGTTTCGAGGGCTTGCGCAAACTGACTGGCATGCATGGATGACGCGCCAATATAACGCGCTTTACCTGCCTTCACTACGTCATGCAGCGCTTCCAGTGTCTCTTCCAGTGGCGTGTCATAGTCCCAACGGTGGATTTGCAGCAGGTCGACATAGTCCATGCCGAGGCGAGACAGGCTGTCATCAATGGATTGCAGAATATTTTTACGCGAGAGACCCTGCGATAAATTACTCATGGGGAAATAGACTTTGGTAGCAACGACAACCTTATCGCGGGGAACATATTCTTTTAACGCGCGACCGACGATCTCTTCGCTGCTGCCATCGGAATAACTATTGGCGGTATCAAAGAAATTAATGCCGGCATCCAGCGCCTGACGAATGAGTGGACGGCTGCTCTCTTCCGGCAGAGTCCAGGCATGTTTACCACGCTCCGGCTCGCCAAAGGTCATGCAGCCCAGACAAAGACGCGAAACCTGGAGATCGGTGTTACCTAATTGGATGGTTTTCATGATGGCTCCTGCGCAAAGTAACTGATGATTCGAAGAATCATAAAGCATAGCAGGCGCATCGCTCCCCAGTTGGGGAGCGAAAGGGAAGGGCGCTATTTACTGTGCGAGCCAGGTCGTGATTTGCTGCTGGATGCCTTCTGCGTCCAGCTGGTAATCGTGACGCACTTCTTCCTGCGTACCCTGCGGGATAAACTCATCGGGCAGTCCCAGGTTCAATACCGGCACACGCAGCCGTTTTGCCATAACAAATTCATTGACGCCGCTGCCCGCGCCGCCTTTGATCGCGCCTTCTTCCAGCGTAATCAGGGCTTCGTATTGGCTCGCCAGTTCAGCAATTAATTCTTCATCCAGCGGCTTCACAAAGCGCATATCCACCAGCGTCGCGTTCAGCGCTTCAGCGGCGGCGGCGGCTTCCGGTAGCAACGTCCCGAAGTTGAGAATGGCCAGCTGCTCGCCTTCCCGTTTCACCACGCCCTTGCCGAGCGGTAAACATTTAAGCGGGGTCAGTTCAGTGCCAATACCGGTGCCGCGTGGATAGCGCACCGCGCTGGGACCATCCTGATAGTGATAGCCGGTATAGAGCATTTGGCGGCATTCATTTTCGTCACTTGGCGTCATAATCACCATGTCTGGCACGCAGCGCAGATAAGCGAGATCGAATGCGCCCTGATGCGTTTGTCCATCTGCGCCAACAATGCCGCCGCGATCGATAGCAAACAATACCGGCAGCTTCTGGATCGCTACATCATGGATCACCTGATCGTAGGCGCGCTGCAAAAAGGTTGAATAGATCGCTACGATCGGTTTGTAACCGCCAATCGCCATGCCTGCTGCAAACGTCACCGCATGCTGCTCGGCAATCGCCACGTCAAAGTACTGATTTGGGTATTCACGTGAAAAAGCCACCATGCCCGACCCTTCGCGCATCGCAGGCGTAATCGCCATTAATTGCGGATCGTCAGCAGCCATCTCGCACAACCAGTTACCAAAGATTTTCGAATAGCTCGGCAAACCTTCGGCGCTTTTAGGTAGCGCGCCGTTAGCCAGATCAAATTTGGGTACGGCGTGCCAGGTGATAGGATCTTCCTCGGCAGGTGCGTAGCCTTTGCCTTTTTTGGTCATGATGTGCAGGAACTGGGGCCCTTTCAGGCTACGCATATTCGTTAAGGTGTTAACCAGCGTGAGCACATCGTGCCCGTCAACCGGACCGATATAGTTGAAGCCCAGCTCTTCAAACAACGTACCCGGCACCACCATCCCTTTCAGATGCTCTTCGGTACGTCTCACCAGCTCTTTGATGGGCGGCAGGCCGGTTAAAACACGTTTGCCGCCTTCGCGCAGGCGCGCATACGTTTTACCCGACAGAATTTGCGCCAGCCGGTTATTTAATGCACCGACATTCTCCGAGATCGACATCTCGTTGTCGTTGAGGATCACCAGCAAGTCCGGCTTAATATCGCCGGCGTGATTCATCGCTTCAAATGCCATGCCGGCGGTAATGGCGCCATCGCCAATGATGCAGGCAGTGCGACGGCCTTTGCCTTCTCGCTCTGCCGCTGCGGCCATGCCGAGACCGGCACTGATTGAAGTGGATGAATGGCCGACGCTCAGCACGTCGTATTCACTCTCACCGCGCCACGGAAACGGATGCACACCATTTTTTTGGCGAATCGTACCGATGCGATCGCGGCGGCCGGTCAGGATTTTGTGCGGATAGGCCTGGTGACCCACATCCCACACCAGGTGATCAAACGGCGTGTTATAGACATAATGCAGCGCAACCGTCAGTTCAACGACGCCCAACCCCGAAGCAAAATGACCGCTGGAGCGGCTAACGCTGTCTAACAGATACTGACGCAGCTCATCGCACAGCACAGGCAGTTTGTCCTTCGGTAGAGCGCGTAGCTCCTGAACCGTGTTCGCCAGCGCCATTGTCGGGTATTTAGCAATATCAAAACTCATCAGAGACTCATTATGGAGGTTATTTGTCGCGTTCAATTATGAAGCTCGCCAGTGCCTGCAAAGCTGCGGTGTCATGGGATTGTGCGGCGAGAATTTCCAGCGCATCAAGCGCTTCCTGATACAGATCCCAGGCTTTAGCGCGGGCATTATCCAACCCCATGAGAGAAGGATAGGTACTTTTACCTAAATCCTGATCGGCACCCTGACGCTTGCCGGTAATGGCGCTGTCGCCGATCACGTCGAGAATGTCATCCTGTACCTGAAATGCCAGGCCGATGGCATCGGCATAACGATCAAGGACTGGCAGCGCCGCACGGCCTTTTTCACCGGCTGCCAGGGCGCCCATACGCACCGCGGCACGGATGAGCGCACCCGTTTTGTGGCGATGTATTTGTTCCAGCTGGGCCAAATCGACAGCTTTCCCTTCGGCCGCCAGGTCAAGCGCCTGGCCGCCGCACATGCCTGCCACGCCGCTGGCCTTAGCCAGCTCGGATACCATCGCGAGGCGATATTCTGCGCTTACGCCCGGCATCGGCTCATCAGCAAGAATCGAAAACGCCAGCGTTTGCAACGCATCACCCGCCAGAATGGCCGTATCTTCGCCATATTGAATATGGCAGGTTGGCTGCCCACGGCGTAACGCATCGTTATCCATCGCAGGAAGATCGTCATGAATCAGAGAGTACGCATGAATGCATTCAACTGCCGCAGCGGGCGCATCCAGACTTGCCGGATCGGCGTTAAGCATTTTGCCGGTGGCATAAACCAAAAAGGGGCGCAGACGTTTACCGCCTAATAATGCCCCATATTGCATGGCGTTCACCAGAGGAGAACTCTGAAAAGGGAGTGGATCTAATAAGCACGTCAGCGCAGCATTCACCCGGTGGTGATAAGCGCTGAGCAGGTTGGCAAAATCCATTAGTCTTGTTCCGGCGTGAAAGAGGTGAGATCGGCGTCTTTATCATCGTTCAGTAAAATGCGTACGCGCTGTTCTGCCTGCTGTAGCGTTTGTTGTCCGGCACGTGCCAGTTGCACGCCACGCTCAAACTCATTCAGCGCCTCTTCCAGCGGCAGCTCGCCACTTTCCAGGCGGCTGACAATCTGTTCCAGCTGCTGTAATGAAGTTTCGAAACTGGCTGGCTTTTCGGCTTTTTTCGGCATAATTAGGTGTCGACTCGCGGTTAAGAATCATCTCGCAATCGGACATGGTAGCTGAGACGAAATGATTAGCAAAATAATCAATGTGACTGCGGTTGCAGAAGCAGTCATCAGTCAAAGGTGATATACTCTCGCGCCTCGGATGCGGATGCGCCTCGCAGCCCGCAATTATTATGATTTTACCAGCTAAGTGCCGCCTGTTTTAGCACTTATTTGCCCAACGAAGCTGTGTCGCCATGAAGTTTATCATCAAGTTATTTCCTGAAATCACCATCAAGAGTCCGTCGGTGCGTTTGCGCTGTATTAAGATTCTTGCCAGCAATATTCGCAACGTCCTGAAAACGATCAGTGAAGACATCGCGGTGGTGCGTCACTGGGATCATATTGAAGTGCGCTCAAAAGACGAGATGTTGAGAGCAACGATTGCCGATGAGTTAACGCGCATCCCAGGTATTCACCACGTGCTGGCTGTAGAAGAGCGTGAATATACCGACATCCATAATATTTTTGAACAGACGCTGGCGCAGTATCGCGACAGCCTGGAAAACAAAACCTTTTGCGTGCGCGTGAAGCGTCGCGGTAAGCACAGCTTCAGTTCGCAGGATGTAGAACGCTACGTGGGTGGCGGCCTCAATCAGCATATTGAAACGGCAAAAGTGCAGCTGACTAAGCCGGAAGTAACGGTAAATCTTGAAGTTGAAGAGAACCGCCTGACGCTGGTGACGGCGCGCTACGAGGGGCTGGGCGGTTTCCCGGTCGGCACGCAGGAAGATGTGCTGTCGCTGATTTCTGGCGGGTTCGATTCCGGCGTGTCCAGCTATATGTTGATGCGCCGTGGCAGCCGCGTGCATTATTGCTTCTTTAACCTCGGCGGCGCGGCCCATGAAATTGGCGTCCGTCAGGTTGCCTACTATCTGTGGAGTCGCTTTGGTCGCTCGCATCGTGTGCGTTTTGTGGCAATCAACTTTGAGCCAGTAGTAGGTGAAATTCTCGAAAAAGTGGATGATGGCCAGATGGGCGTCGTGCTGAAACGTATGATGGTGCGTGCTGCGTCCCGGATTGCCGAACGCTACGGCGTGCAGGCGCTGGTTACTGGCGAGGCGCTGGGACAGGTTTCCAGCCAGACGTTAACCAACTTACGCTTAATCGATAACGCCTCAGACACATTGATTTTGCGGCCGCTGATTTCACACGACAAAGAGCACATCATCAACGTGGCCCGTGAAATTGGCACTGAAGATTTTGCCAGCACAATGCCGGAATATTGCGGCGTGATTTCCAAAAGCCCAACCATCAAAGCGGTGAAATCGAAGATTGAAACAGAAGAAAGTCATTTCGATTTTGGTATTCTGGACCGCGTCGTGGAAGAGGCGACCAACGTTGATATACGCGACATCGCTGAAAAAGCGGTAGAAGACGTCGTGGAAGTTGAAACAGTGGCCCTGCTGGGCGCTAATGATATTGTGCTGGATATTCGTGCCAGTGATGAGCAGGAAGATAAGCCGCTGCAACTGCCGGAGACGGAAGTGAAGTCGATGCCATTCTACAAGCTCAGCACGCAGTTTGGCGATCTCGACCAGAACAAAACCTGGCTGTTGTACTGCGATCGCGGCGTAATGAGTCGTTTGCAGGCGCTTTATCTCCATGAGCAAGGGTTCAGAAATGTGAAGGTCTACCGACCGTAACCCGCGCATTTACCTGCCATTCTGAACCTCGTCCCCGTCACGTATTCCACTCTGTGACGGGGGCTGAACGCCGACAGTACCCGCCTGGCTGCGGCGTGTGGGAGCGTTAGCTTGCCTGGTAATCATAAATGCCTGCCGCCAGCACCAGTTGAGAAGCGACTTCGCGCGCTTTCTCTTTTCCTGCCAGTAAATCAATCAGTTTCAGGGCGAAATCCATTGCCGTACCTGGCCCCTGACTTGTTAACAGCCTGACGCGTGGGTCCCAGACGACGCGGCGCTCCATCCATTTATCCGCCGGGATGGTCGATTTTAAGCCGGGAAAACCGGTCATATTCCCGACCGGGAAAAGGTTATGCGGGATTAGAACCGTACCTGCCGCCGCGCAAATCGCCGCAACGATGCGCTCAGAAAGTTGAAACTGGCGCACGGTTTCTACCAGTAGCGGACTGTCACGGAAATTTTCAGCCCCTTTCAGGCCGCCTGGCAACACAATCGCGGCGTAATCATTATCAGCCACATCGACTAACGCGGCATCGGCCAGCAGGCGCACGCCACGTGAACAAACAATTTCACGCGAGCCATCACTCTCAACGCTGGCGGTGACAACCTTCAGGCCGTCGCGTACCAGTAAGTCGATAGTGGTAACGGCTTCGGTTTCTTCACTGCCATGTGCCAGGCAAACCAGTACCGATGCGTTCGCGGTCATAATGTGACTCCTTGCGTTTAATCATTTCAAACAAACGGGTATTTTCTGGCAGCGCCAGACCATGGGTACGAGCGCGACGCAGCAGGAAACCGCTGATGTAATCAATCTCGGTTCGCCGTTGAGCGCGTACATCCTGCAGCATGGAGGAGGTATTGGCAGCGGTACTTTCAACCACATCAAAGATAATGTCTTTTAAACTCTCGCTGGCGATGCTCTGGCCTTCACGCTCCATGACCCAGCTAATTTCTTCACACAACGTCTCGATCTGCCTGATATGCGTACGCAGCGCGCCGTTTTGGCAGTCATATTCTACCGTAAGCGGATTAATGATGCAGTTGACGGCCAGCTTACGCCAGCAGGCGGCGCGGATGTTGTCATGCCAGGCAACATCTGGCAGCGCAAGATGCAGGATGTCGGCAATCGTGCTGTAAGCGGCACTTTTACGGTTGCCTGGGCCGATATGGGTGATGCCGTTCGCGACATGCTTGATCACGGTGCCATCGCGCATTGCTGCATGTGTAGTAATACCGCGCAGCAGCGGTTGTGTCAGGCCTTTCAGTTCTTCAAGCGTGCCCATACCATTGTGTAATAGCAGAATCGGGCAATCTTCCGGCAGCACGCTTTCAAGATTTTTTACCGCCGGAGAGACCTGGGTCGCCTTAAGCGTTACCAGCAACAACTGACTTTCTGCCAGAAACAGTGGATCATTAGCAATAAAGGTTTTATTTGTCACATTACCCTGAGGATCAACCACATTCACCGAGCAATATGGCTGTGGCACGCGCAGCCAACCCTGAACGTCGTATCCCTGGCGAGCGAGCGCGGAAAGCCAGACCTGGCCCAATGCCCCACAACCTAACACGGTAATTTTCATACTGCCTCCCGCTGGCGGGCTTATCGTTTTAGTCTTTACTGTCACACTTCAGTATAGCGTCGTGCGTAGCGTGATTTTATTTAGCGCCCTGAGACGGGTATTATGCATGCCACTTTAGCGTCAGGAGAAGAAGAGATGCCATCTTTCGATATTGTTTCAGAAATCGATATGCAGGAAGTTCGTAACGCGGTAGAAAATGCTAACCGTGAATTATCTACCCGTTTCGATTTTCGCAACGTGAGCGCCAGTTTCGAGCTCAACGAAAAAAATGAAACCATCAAAGTGCTCAGCGAATCTGATTTTCAGGTAAGACAGCTGGTCGATATTTTGCGCGAGAAAATGCTTAAGCGCGGTATTGAAGGCGCGGCGCTAGATGTTCCTGAAGAGATCGAACACAGTGGAAAAAACTGGAGTCTGGATGCCAAAATGAAAAAAGGCATTGAGACTGATGTGGCGAAAAAGCTGGTGAAGCTGATTAAAGACAGCAAGCTGAAAGTGCAGACACAAATTCAGGGCGAATCACTGCGCGTCACCGGTAAATCGCGCGACGATTTACAAGGGGCGATGGCGCTGGTGCGCGGTGGTAACCTGGGACAGCCGTTCCAGTTCAAAAATTTCCGCGACTAATCGCTATTTTTCGCGTGCAGCACGACGATACAATGTGCTGCGCGCGACGCCTAATGCCTGCGCGGTTTTACTGATATTACCGTTAAATCGCTGCAGTGTGTCTGCAATGATCTGCTCATCATGCTGCTGCAATGCTGTGTTTGGTTCCGCTTGTGACTGACGATATTCCACGGGAAGCTGTTCCACAGTGAGCGTTTCGCCATCGTCTGCCAGCGCCAGCAAGACGTTCATTACACTGCGTAGTTGCCGGACATTTCCCGGCCACGAATAACGGGCCAGGGCCGTAAGCAGGTCGGGCGAAAGCTGGATGCCACGTTGTTGTCCACCTAACTCATGCCATAGCTGGGCGATAAAAGCAGGCAATGCCGGCCACTGCCGCAGGATGGTTAATGCATATTCCTGCAAGCGATACAGTAAATCCTCACGAAATTCACCGTCGGCCACACGCTGGGATAAATTGCGATGAGTGGCACAAATCACGGCAAAATTCACCGCCCAGCTGCGACTGGAGCCGAGCGGCGCGACTTCTTTTTCTTGCAACACACGCAGCAGGCGTGTTTGCAGCGCCAGCGGCATATCACCTATCTCATCCAAAAACAGTACGCCACCGTCAACTTCACGTATTTTTCCAATGTAGCCATTTTTATTAGCACCGGTAATGGGGAAAGTGAGCCGGGCCTGAAATATCCAGCACACCTGCAATCTGACCATTTGGCGTTTGGAGCAGCATGGCAACGCAATAAAGCCCGTGATTACTGGTAAGAAAGTGCAGATCGCCTTCGATTTCGCAGCCATCGTCAATTACCAGCGCGGTGCCAATGGCGTTGGTGCACATGGCGTGCTGGTAACGGCGGTTTCACCTAAAGCATTCGAGCAAGCCATTGGCACCATGCGTCGCGGTGGCACCATGGTGCTGAATGGTTTGCCACCGGGCAAATTTGACTTGTCGATTTTTGATATGGTGCTGGATGGTATTACGGCGCGCGGTTCGATTGTCGGCACGCGTAAGGATCTGCAGGAAGCACTGGATTTCGCTGATCGCCATAAGGTGAAAGCCAATATTGCCGTTGAGCCGTTAACTAATATCAATGACATTTTTGCCCGTATGCATGCAGGCAAAATCGAAGGGCGTATCGTGGTCGATATGTCACTGTAAAAATAAAACCCGGCGGAAGCCGGGTTTCAGTTAACTGCTGGCGATTAACGCTTCAATCTCTGGACGACTGGTGATCTTACTGTCGATTTTGATGTAAGCGCTTTTTTCCCCTGGCACGATAAATACCGATGAAACGCCGGGCTGGGCTTTAAGCCGTTTTTCCAGATTTGAAGTAGCCAAAGCGGCATCGCTCAACACAATGCGTAAACTGCTGACATAGGGCGGTTCCTGCATTGTCATGCTGACAAACAGCCAGAGCGCGGCAACCAGCGCGCCGACTAAAAATACGGTCTGTGCATCGAAATGACCGAATACCCAACCGCCCATACTGCCGCCAATGGCAACGCCAAGAAACTGGCTGGTGGAGTAAAGTCCCATGGCGGTGCCTTTGTAACCCGCCGGGGATTCTTTACTGATCAACGAAGGCAGGATGGCCTCCATCAGGTTAAAGGCGAAGAAAAAGAGCTGTACGCCGACGACTAACGTCCAGAAATGTCCCTCTGCGCCCCACAGTACAATTTCTGCTACTACAATCATGCCCACGCAGCCCGTGAACACGCGCTTCATGCGGCGTTTCACTTCGGCGTAAATGATGAAGGGGATCACGCCCACAAAAGCAATCAGCATGGTGACAAGATAGACTTTCCAGTGTTCTGCCGCCGGTAAACCTGCCTGCTCAAACTGGCCGGGCAGCGCCACAAAGCTCGACATCAACAGAACGTGCAGGCAGAAAATACCAAAGTTCAGCTTCAGCAAGCGCGAATTAGCCAACACTTTGCTGAAGCTGCCCTTCACCATGCCTGATTCGCGGTTCAATATATGATGTGTGGCTGTTGGTACCACCAGCAAGGTGATAACAATGCCGAGTGATGCGAGGAGAGCAATCATCCAGAACAGTGCATGCAGCCCTAAAGCATGAGTGACAATCGGACCAAGCACCATCGCAATCGCAAAGGTGATACCAAAACTGATACCGATAAATGCCATCGCTTTAGTACGGTTCTGTTCACGCGTCAGGTCGGACAGGAGCGCCATCACTGCGGCGGCGATAGCACCGGAACCTTGTAAGGCGCGACCCAGAATGATGCCCCAGATGGAATCGCTGTTAGCGGCGATCACGCTACCCAAAACAAACAGCAGCAAACCGCTGACAATCAGCGGCTTACGCCCTATACGATCGGACAGCAAACCAAAGGGAATCTGGAAAATTGCCTGGGCCAGACCGTAAATACCAATCGCCAGGCCAATTAAGGTTTCGTTTGCACCCTGTAACGCCATGCCGTAAGTCGTCAGTACCGGCAAGACCATAAACATTCCCAACATGCGCAGGGAAAATACCGTACCAAGACCCCATGTGGCGCGCAGCTCCACTGACGTCATTTTATTATCGTTCATTCCAACCTCTGTTAATGTGCTGCAGTCATTCTAAGGAGCGGGGCAGGGCGGGTAAAACAATAGTTTTTAAGTAAGGGTAACAAAAAGAAAGGGCGCGAAAATCGCGCCCTTTTCATGCTGTAGCGGTGCTGATTACCACACGTAGGTCAGCAGGTCTTTGGATGCCGGAGCCATGAAATCTACCGACATCATTACGCTCAGCGCGGTGATGGCAACAATCGAGAAGACGAACAGTTTACGCGCCCAAACGCGATCGTTTGACGTTTTGTAACCTGAGAGCGCCATACCCAACCACCACACGCTAACTGCCGCAGCAACAACCAGATATTTATAGCCAGCGTAACCGCCCAGCGTCAGCATCAGCGTGGCAATCATGAACGCCAGAATATAGAGCGTAATATGATTTTTCGCCACGGAAATGCCTTTCACTACCGGCAGAACCGGAATGTTCGCTGCCTGGTAATCTTTGAAACGGAAGATCGCAATCGCGTACGAATGCGGCATCTGCCACAGGCTAAAGATCGCCAGAAGGATCAGCGCGCCAGCATCAAACTCATTGGTTACTGCACAGTAGCCAATCACTGGCGGCGCGGCGCCAGACAGGCTACCAATCAGCGTACCATAGACTGAATGACGCTTCATGTAGAGGCTGTAAATGCCAACGTATACCACGAAGCCCATCACCGCCAGCCACATGGCCAGCGGATTGGCGCCGAAATAGAGTAACGCAAAGCCAGCAATACCCAGCGCAGCGGCATAAACCAGGCTTACTTTCGCGGAAATGAGGCCTTTTACCAGCACTCGATTCTTAGTCCTCTCCATCTTGATGTCGATGTCGCGATCGATCACGTTGTTAAATACACAACCTGATGCAACCACTAATGACACGCCAACCAGCGAGGTGAAGAACAGGGCGTAATCAATGCTGCCTTTGGATGCCAGCAGAAATCCGCCAATGACAGAAATTAAATTCCCGAAAATAATTCCTGGTTTTGTTACTTGCAGGTATTGCTTAATCATTACGAGCGACTCTTTAGTGGGCCATCATGTTGTAGTTGAGGTTCCACATAATCCACAGCGAGCCTACAACGACAATCAGGATAATGATTGCCGAGAACACAATGGCCACCATGTTCCAGCCACCCTCAGACTTGCTGTCCAGGTGCAGGAAGTACACCAGGTGAACCAGCACCTGGACGATTGCACACACCAGAACTACACCGAGAATGGTACCGTGAGATGCACTGCCATCCATTACCATCCAGAACGGAATACCGGTCAGGATAATAGAAAGGATGAAACCGATCATGTATGACTTCACGCTACCGTGTGACGCGCCATGTTCGTTAACAGAATGACTCATTACATGGCTCCCATCAGATAAACAACGGTAAATACGCAAATCCAAACCACGTCCAGGAAGTGCCAGAATAGGCTCAGACACATGATACGGGTGCGGTTAGTGGCGCTCAGACCGCGTTTGGAAATCTGGAACATCAGTACCAGCATCCAAATCAGACCAGAGGTCACGTGCAGACCGTGCGTGCCGACCAGCGTAAAGAATCCAGACAGGAAGCCGCTGCGGTTCGGGCCAAACCCTTCTTCAATCAGGTGATGGAATTCAAAGATTTCCATCCCGATAAAGCCGAGGCCGAACAGGAAGGTTAACGCCAGCCAACCGATAACGGCGCCTTTGTTTTCCTTATTCATTGAGATAACAGCCATGCCGTAAGTGATGGAACTTAACAGCAGCAGGGCGGTTTCTACCAGAACAAACGGCAGTTCAAAGATGTCTTTACCTGCCGGACCACCGGCAGTGTTGTTGACCATAACTGCATAGGTTGCAAACAGCGTTGCGAAAATAATGCAGTCACTCATCAGGTAGATCCAGAAACCAAAGACTTTATTGGCTCCTGTATCGTGATGCCCATGCTCCGCATGGGCGTCGTGGTGGTTTTTAATCACAGTTTCAGTTGACATTATTTCAGACCTGCTTTGCTGACTTCGTCAAAGTGCTGCTTCTCAATCTTCTGGACTTCGGCAACCGGTACGTAGTAATCCACGTCTTCGTCGAAGCTGTTCACGATCCAGGTAACGATCATGCCGAGGAAAGAAAGCCCCACCAGCCACCAGATATGCCAGATCAGCGCGAAACCAAAGATGGTACCGAAGGCAGCGATAACAATCGCAGCGCCGCTGTTTTTCGGCATATGAATTTCTTCATATTTCTCCGGTTGTGTGTACGCTTCGCCTTTCTCTTTCATTTCCCAGAAAGCGTCGCGCTCATGCACGTGCGGAATAACAGCAAAGTTATAGAACGGTGGTGGAGAAGAAGTTGACCACTCCAGCGTACGACCGCCCCATGGGTCACCGGTCAGATCGCGGTTCTGATCGCGATCGCGCACAGAGACGTAGAACATTGTCAGCTGGCAAATAATACCCAGTGCAATCAGTCCAGCACCACATGCAGCAACAACCAGCAGCGGATGGAACTGTGGATCGATGTCCTGGCTGATACGACGGGTCATACCCATGAAGCCCAGTGCGTACAGCGGCATAAAGGCAACGAAGAAGCCGATAATCCAGAACCAGAAAGCGCGTTTACCCCAGGTTTCGTTCAGGGTGAAGCCGAACGCTTTCGGGAACCAGTAGGTCACACCCGCCATACAACCGAACACCACACCACCGATAATTACGTTATGGAAGTGCGCAATCAGGAACAGGCTGTTATGCAGAATGAAGTCAGCGCCCGGAACGGCCAGCAGAACGCCGGTCATACCACCCACAGAGAAGGTGACCAGGAAGCCAACCGTCCACAACATGGCAGAGTGCATCTCAATGCGGCCCTGATACATAGTGAACAGCCAGTTAAAGATTTTAACCCCGGTCGGAATAGCGATGATCATCGTCATGATACCGAAGAAGGCGTTAACGTTAGCGCCTGCACCCATGGTGAAGAAGTGGTGCAGCCAAACGATAAACGACAAAACGGTAATGGCGATGGTTGCCCAAACCAGTGAGGTATAACCAAACAGACGCTTCTTCGAGAAAGTTGCAGTGACTTCTGCAAACACACCGAAGACCGGCAGAACCAGGATATACACTTCCGGATGACCCCAAACCCAGATCAGGTTGACGTACATCATCATGTTACCGCCCATATCATTGGTAAAGAAATGGAAGCCGAGGTAACGATCAAGTGTCAACAGCGCCAGCGTAACGGTCAGTACCGGGAACGCAGCGATGATCAGGACGTTGGTGCAAAGTGCAGTCCAGGTAAAGACGGGCATTTTGAACAGGCTCATGCCTGGAGCGCGCATCTTCAGAATGGTCACGAAGAAGTTAATACCGGTTAAGGTCGTACCAATACCGGATAGCTGGAGACTCCAGATCCAGTAATCGACCCCGACCCCAGGACTGTACTCCGCGCCGGAAAGGGGTGGATAAGCCAGCCAACCCGTCTGTGCAAACTCGCCCAGACCCAGCGACAGGTTAACCAGAATCACACCGATTGCGGTAAACCAGAAGCTCAGGTTGTTGAGGAATGGGAACGCAACGTCGCGCGCACCAATCTGCAACGGAACGGCGATATTCATCAGACCGACCACGAAAGGCATCGCCACGAAGAAGATCATAATCACGCCGTGCGCGGTAAAGATCTGATCGTAGTGATGCGGCGGTAGGATACCGGCTTCACCAGCCGAAGCCATCACCTGTTGAGTACGCATCATGATTGCATCAGCAAAGCCACGCAACAGCATGACGAATGCCATGATGATGTACATGATACCCAGTCGTTTGTGGTCGATAGACGTCAGCCATTCAGACCAGAGATATTGCCATTTACCAAAATAGGTAATGGCCGCAATCAGCGCCAGACCACCTAAGATGATACCGGCGACCGTAACCATGATAATCGGTTCATGATACGGCACTGCATCCAGTGTTAATTTTCCGAACATCGTATTATTCCTCGGCTCCCGCGGAAGCGGCGTGACTCATGTCCATGCCTTCGTGCTCAGGCATGTCCATTTTCCCGTGGCTCATCTTAAACTTGTCAATGACTTGCAAGAACAGGTCTGGATTCGCTGTAGAGAAATATTCCACCGGATGGTTTTCGCTTGGCACAGCCACTTTCTCGAAATCATCCATAGTCGTCAGCGTGTTAGGGGCTGCTTTAACTTTGGCGACCCACTGCTGGAATTCCGCCTCGTTTTGGGTTGCAATGGCTTTAAACTTCATACCAGAGAAACCGCGACCACTAAAGTTCGAAGAGATACCGTCGAAAATTCCCGGTTCGTTGGCAATCAGGTGCAATTTAGTCTGCATGCCAGCCATTGCGTAGATCTGACTTCCGAGCGTCGGAATAAAGAAGGAGTTCATGACGGAGTTAGACGTGATTTTAAAGCTCACTGGCGTGTTTGCCGGGAAGGCAATCTGGTTCACGGTTGCAATACCCTGTTCCGGGTAGATGAACAGCCATTTCCAGTCCAGCGCGACCACATCGATCTCAATCGGTTTCACATCGGACTGCAGCGGTTTGCTGGGCTCGAGTGAGTGAGTTGATTTCCAGGTCAATACGCTAAGGAAGAGAATGATGAGGATTGGAATGGTCCAAACCACAGCTTCCACTTTATTAGAGTGTGACCAGTTAGGGCTATACTTCGCATTAGTGTTGGAAGCCCGATATTTCCAGGCAAACACCACCGCCATCAAGATTGCGGGAATAACGACGATCAACATCAGGCCGAAGGCGGTCAGTATCAGCGAACGTTGCTCCAGTGCAACCTGTCCCTTGGGATTTAACAATGCACTATTGCAGCCACTCATTAATAAAGTGCCTGCAATTAATGACAAAATCCCCAAACTTTTATTGTATTTCCTGAGTCTCATTTAACGACCTCAATGACAAAGGGCTCTATTGTCGTTTAAGTGTGCGCGCATTTTACGGGAAGGTTTAGATAGTGTAAACCAGCTTAAGGATGTGTCAGAGGTATGTTGACACCTTTTGCTAAGGGGGTCACAGATGTTACTTAAGGTGATAAATTATTAACGCAGACAAGTAGTTGGCTCTAATATAACAAAAGATGATGGAGGTATCCGTAAAAAAAACAGGGAAAGGAATAACCCTTACTTTTACCTCTCAATTATTTAACAAATACGCATCATTTTATAGACCAAAAAGAAACAATGTAATTGCGGCCGGGTTTTTAATATTCCTGATGAGTATTAATTTCCTCATCTCTTGCCTGTATTAAAAAAATAACACGCATGTGTAAAATAGCACATTCGCCATTTTTGATGAAAATTAAGCCAGTGAAGTCAGAAATGATTATTTCTTAACGTAACGCGGCCTCACTAATGGATGATTTTTTCATCGCCCGGCAATCCAGCACCACGCCACACAATACACCCAGTAAAATTAGGGCGATACTAGGCTCAAACAGATGCGATAAAAGGTGCGGTACAAGCTGCAAACCTGCCGCTTTTAGTGCCAGTGCTACCAGCCAAACCGCTAACAGCAGGCAACCCGTGGAAAACAAACGGCGCGCCCAGCGATACCCATTTCGATACCCGCTGCGCGGTAAAAATTCGCCGCTATGCTGCATCGCATCCAGCGTTTGACGGCAAAATGCTAACAGCAGCAAGCCAGGCAGGGCAGCTAAAACGGTGAAGGCATAAAACGTCGGCCAGCCCCAAAGCTCCACTAACCAACCTGCCGCCGGACCCACATAAACACGGCCTACAGCCGATAGCGCTGACAACAGCGCAAACTGAGTCGCTGAGAAAGATTTATTACACAGCGTCATCAGCAATGCGACAAAGGCTGACGTTCCCATGCCGCCGCATAAGTTCTCAACGAACACTGCACTGGCCATGCTCCACAAATGTTGATCGGTTATTGCCAGTAACCAGTAGCCGAAGTTGGACACCGCCTGCAGTAACCCAAAAATCATCAGCGCACGAAATAAGCTGAGACGCTGCATCACTACTCCGCCGTATAAGGCGCCAGCGATAGTGGCCGTCAGGCCAAGCGTTTTGTTGACTAAACCAACATCACCGGCGTTAAAACCAACGCCGCGAATGAGAAACGTCGTCGTCAGCGAGGCAGCAAAGGCATCGCCGAGCTTATAAAGAATAATCAGCGTAATCAGCAGCCAGGCATTATTACGTTGAAAGAAATCGTTTAGTGGATCAACGACGGCCTGACGCAAAGAGTGTGGCGTTGAGATACGCGTGTCAGGCTCTTTGGCAATAAAGGTGGCGATAATGCCAGGCAGCATCATGAGCGCCATCAACCAGTAGGTCATTTGCCAGCCTAAATAACGGTCAGCCAGCCACAGCGCCAGCCCGCCGGAAATCAGCATCGCCAGGCGATAGCCCAGAACGGTGATTGCCGCGCCGCTGCCGCGTTCTTCTGCGGGTAAAATGTCGGTTTTCCAGGCGTCAAAAACAATATCTTGCGAAGCCGAACAGAAGGCGACCAGCATCGCCAGCGCGGCCATTAAGGTTAAGTCGCGGCTCGGCTGCATAAAACCCATGGCCACGATACCGGCAATTAACGCCAGTTGTGTCACCAGCAACCAGCCGCGTCGACGGCCCAGGAATGGCGGCGTGTAGCGATCCATCATCGGCGACCAGAGAAATTTAAAGACGTAAGCCTGACCAACCAGCGAGAAAAAACCGATTGTTTTCAGATCAACATTTTCGACCGTCATCCATGCCTGTAACGTGCCTGCGGTTAACGCCAGCGGCAGACCGGAGACGAATCCGAGCAGCAACAACACGGCGGCATTTCGTTGGGTAAAGATGCGGAGATAGTGATTCATGCTGACCTTAAGGCGTTGCCCGGCGATAAGCCGGGCAGGGGAAGAACAGAATTAATGCGAATTTTGCTTGATGAAACTATTCACGCTGGTGTCCTGGGCCATATCGGCGATGACATCACTCATGGTGGCGTTAACGGCATTGGTGATCTTCTGGTTCGTTGCGCTGAAGGCACCCTCTACACTATAGGTTTGACGATAATTTTTAACCTGTTTGTTACCATTTTTGGCTGTAGCGATGATCGAGATGTCCGCTTTAGTGGTGATGCTGTAGCGCACACTGCCTTGCGTTACGTCGGCGTAGAGATTGTTTACAACGATTTGCAGGTCAACGACCCCGTTTGGACCAACCATATAACCGCGTGCGGTCATTTGCTTCTCCAGCACTTCCTGTAGCAGGAAACGCAGGTCACGTGAAGGCGTTAAGGTGACGAGCTGGCCATCACGATTCACTTTTGCCAGGGCTTGATCGCTGCGCTGATCGGCACCATTAATACTTACTGTGACGCCCATCAGGCTTGGATCTTGCTGTGGCAACTGAATCTTTGGTTGAATAGTTAATGTATTATTACTGGAGGCACAGCCGGCCAAAATAAACGCAGCCAGCAGCGGGAATAACAGTTTTTTCAACATACTTGTTCTCATTAGCATAGTGGGTTGGATTGCAAAAACTGTCGCCATCATAGCATTGCGCGGCAGTGAAAAAAGCCCCGGTCAGCGGGAAGTTGATTGTAAAGGCTTTTTTCATTGTGTCTGATTATTATGCCCATTTGTTCTGGACACAAGCTACGTTAAGATGCCGCTGTTAACGGGAATATTTCCGCGCTTCGCTACAAAAAGCGTCGAAAAACCTACTAATATTTAAACAGATGGGGCACAGCGCTCGCCATTGAGGAATAAAACAATGATTCGCGAACAAATAGAAGAAAAGCTGCGCCTGGCCTTCGAGCCGGCTCATCTGGAAGTACACGATGAAAGTTATCGACACAATGTCCCTGCCGGCTCCGAAAGCCATTTCAAGGTGGTGATCGTCAGCGACTGTTTTACGGGGCAACGTTTTCTGGCTCGCCACCGTGTCATTTACAGTGAACTGGCGGCGGAACTGGCGGGTAGCGTTCATGCGTTAGCATTACATACTTACACAGTTAAAGAGTGGGAAGGTTTACAAGACACGGTGCTTGCTTCACCGAACTGTCGCGGAGCCGGAACCCTCGCTTAATTCCTTCCTAATAAAAACGGCCTGCGGGTCGTTTTTCTTTTCGGTTTAGACATAAACGCGATCTCCAGCGCAAAAAAGCAGCAAACCTGATAAAAAGTGGTGAGTTAGCAGCCTCGACTCACCTCAGCGATGTCGCTATAATGCTGCGTCTATTTTTCCGTAATGTCTTCGGGATGCTTTTGGTAACAGGGACTAGGTACTCTTCACGGAAGCCGTCCCGGTTGTTAGATACGGTGCATTTTACAATGTGTAGTGTCTGAAGTTGACCGAGCACGTGATTTTTGAGGTAACAAGATGCAAGTTTCAGTAGAAACCACCCAAGGCCTGGGCCGTCGCATTACGATCACTGTCGCTGCTGACAGCATCGAAAGCGCTGTAAAAAAAGAACTGGTTGATGTGGCAAAAAAAGTCCGTATCGATGGTTTTCGTAAAGGCAAAGTGCCAATGAACATCGTGGCACAGCGCTACGGTGCGTCTGTACGTCAGGATGTGCTGGGCGATCTGATGACGCGCAACTTCGTTGATGCCATCATTAAAGAAAAAATCAATCCAGCTGGCGCGCCTAACTACGTGCCGGGTGAATATAAAGAAGGCCAGGATTTCACCTACTCGGTTGAATTTGAAGTATACCCGGAAGTTGAACTGAAAGGCCTGGAAAACATCGAAGTTGAAAAACCGCTGGTTGAAGTGACCGACGCTGATGTTGATACCATGCTGGACACCCTGCGTAAGCAGCAGGCTAACTGGATCGAAACAGAAGCTGCCGCAGAAGCTGAAGATCGCGCAACCATCGATTTCACCGGTTCTGTTGACGGCGAAGAGTTCGAAGGCGGCAAGGCGTCTGACTTTGTGCTGGCGATGGGCCAGGGCCGCATGATCCCTGGTTTCGAAGAAGGCGTTGTGGGCCACAAAGCGGGCGAAACGTTCACCATTGACGTGAAATTCCCGGACGATTACCACGCTGAAAACCTGAAAGGTAAAGAGGCGAAGTTCGAGATCGTGCTGAAGAAAGTTGAAACGCGCGAACTGCCGGAACTGACTGAAGAGTTCATCAAGCGTTTCGGCGTTGAAGATGGTTCGGTTGCTGGTCTGCGTACTGAAGTACGTAAAAATATGGATCGTGAACTGAAAGGTGCAATCCGTAACCGCATTAAGAGCCAGGTCATTGATGGCTTAGTTGATGCCAACGAAATCGACGTACCCGCTGCGCTGATCGACAGCGAAATTGATGTTCTGCGTCGTCAGGCTGCCCAGCGTTTTGGTGGCAACGAGCAGCAAGCGCTGGAACTGCCACGCGAACTGTTTGAAGAACAAGCAAAACGCCGTGTTGTTGTTGGCCTGCTGTTAGGCGAAGTGATCCGTACTCATGAGCTGAAAGCTGATGAAGCACGCGTAAACACGCTGATCGAAGAAATGGCATCTGCTTACGAAGATCCACAGGAAGTGATCGAGTTCTACAGCAAAAATAATGAGCTGATGAACAATATGCGCAACGTTGCGCTGGAAGAGCAAGCGGTTGAAGCGGTTCTGGCGAAAGCCAAAGTGACCGAAAAAGCCGCTAACTTCCAGGATCTGATGAATCAGACTCAAACAGCCTGATTTCAGATTTAACCGGACGTGCTAAACCCGTGGCTGTAAAGTCGCGGGTTTTTTGTTTTTAGCGATTGAGCGCACAGAGTTTATCGCTATTTGTCTAATTAACCGGCAAATTATTCGCGCATTGCTTTTTCCGGGTTAGCGATTAAGGAAAAGGTTGTTATGCTTGAAACAACTGGGCAGCATCCCCAGATTGAGGGAGTATGCAAATAAAACAGTTGAGCTGGCTGATTAACCGTCCTGAAGGTGTCGGAAAGAGACGGAGCATCGTTTTCCCTGCTCGTCTTACGTAAAATCGGTACAGAATGTTGCCAATGAAATTTAATCAGGAGACGGTAATGTCATACAGTGGCGATCGTGAATTTACTGCACCGCAAAATGCGCTGGTGCCAATGGTGGTCGAGCAAACCTCGCGTGGCGAGCGCTCCTACGACATCTATTCCCGTCTGCTCAAAGAGCGTGTGATTTTTTTGACCGGCCAGGTTGAAGACCATATGGCGAACCTGATTGTTGCGCAGATGCTGTTTCTGGAAGCAGAGAACCCAGAAAAAGATATCTACCTGTATATCAACTCTCCGGGTGGCGTTATTACCGCTGGCATGTCAATTTATGACACCATGAAGTTTATCAAGCCGGACGTCAGTACCATTTGTATGGGTCAGGCGTGCTCAATGGGGGCCTTTCTGCTGACGGCAGGGACAAAAGGTAAACGCTTCTGTCTGCCAAATTCACGCGTCATGATTCACCAGCCCTTAGGTGGGTATCAGGGCCAGGCAACGGATATTGAAATTCATGCGCGCGAAATTCTTAAAGTAAAACAGCGCATGAATGAGCTGATGGCAGAGCACACCGGCAAATCGCTGGAACAAATTGAGCGCGATACTGAGCGTGACCGTTTCCTCTCAGCGAGTGAAGCGGTAGAGTATGGATTAGTCGATTCTATTCTGACGCATCGCCAATAAGACCCAACTTACCCTTATCCTTACGCTATAGTTATCAGGATAACGGTTATATTATGGGTTGAATGAATTTCGGCCGTGACTACACGGCCAGCGCCGTACGCCGGTATGGCCTGAGAACTAGAAGAGGTTAACTGATGACAGATAAGCGCAAAGACGGTTCAGGAAAGTTGCTGTACTGCTCTTTTTGCGGCAAAAGCCAGCATGAAGTCCGTAAGCTGATTGCCGGGCCGTCAGTGTATATCTGCGATGAGTGTGTTGATCTGTGTAACGACATCATTCGCGAAGAGATTAAAGAAGTCGCCCCGCATCGCGAACGTAGCGCATTGCCTACGCCGCATGAAATCCGCCATCACCTCGACGATTACGTTATCGGTCAGGAAAGGGCGAAAAAAGTGCTGGCTGTGGCGGTGTATAACCACTACAAACGTCTGCGTAACGGTGACACCAGCAACGGCATTGAGTTGGGTAAAAGTAACATTCTACTGATTGGTCCAACCGGTAGCGGTAAAACGCTGTTGGCGGAAACCCTGGCGCGTCTGCTTGATGTGCCATTTACCATGGCCGATGCAACGACCCTGACAGAGGCCGGGTATGTGGGTGAAGATGTTGAGAACATCATCCAGAAACTGCTGCAGAAATGTGATTACGATGTGCAAAAAGCCCAGCGCGGTATTGTCTACATTGATGAAATCGACAAAATTTCACGGAAGTCTGACAATCCATCTATCACGCGTGACGTGTCCGGCGAGGGTGTCCAGCAGGCTTTGCTTAAGCTGATTGAAGGCACTGTCGCTGCGGTGCCACCGCAAGGTGGTCGTAAACACCCACAGCAGGAGTTTTTGCAGGTTGATACCTCAAAGATTCTGTTTATCTGTGGCGGTGCGTTCGCAGGGCTGGATAAAGTGGTTTCACAGCGTGTAGAAACCGGATCAGGCATCGGTTTTGGCGCAACGGTGAAAGGCAAATCGCAGAAAGCAACCGAAGGCGAACTCCTGGCTCAATGTGAACCAGAGGATTTGATCAAGTTCGGTCTGATTCCTGAGTTTATTGGTCGTTTGCCGGTCGTTGCTACGCTGAGCGAATTGAGCGAAGAAGCGTTGATTCAGATTCTGCGTGAGCCGAAAAATGCATTAACTAAACAGTACCAGGCGCTGTTTAACCTGGAAGGCGTTGAGCTGGAATTCCGTGACGAGGCGTTAACCGCTATCGCTAAAAAAGCGATGTCGCGTAAAACCGGCGCACGTGGTCTGCGTTCCATCGTTGAAGGGGCTTTGCTGGAAACCATGTATGACCTGCCTTCAATGGATGACGTTGAAAAAGTGGTCATTGATGAGTCAGTTATTGAGGGGCAGTCAGACCCGATGCTGATTTATGGTAAGCACGAAGCCCAGGCTTCTGGTGAATAAATAAACAATCCGTCCACGTTGTTATCTTAAAAAAGGGGAAAATTCTTTCCCCTTTTGTTTTTCTCGCCTCCGTGACGTTGAATGTCGGACGATCAACCCCATATACTCAGTTACCTGTGGGTAATTGCATACTTCCTGCATGATGCGGTTCCCATCACCTGGCGGACACTAAACTAAGAGAGAGCTCTATGAATCCTGAGCGTTCTGAACGCATTGAAATCCCCGTGTTGCCGCTGCGCGACGTGGTGGTTTATCCGCACATGGTAATTCCGTTGTTTGTCGGTCGGGAAAAATCGATTCGGTGCCTTGAAGCCGCAATGGATCATGATAAGAAGATCATGCTGGTCGCGCAGAAAGAGGCTTCAACGGATGAACCTGGCATTAACGATCTCTTTTCGGTAGGGACCGTTGCATCTGTTTTGCAGATGCTGAAGCTGCCTGATGGCACGGTTAAAGTATTAGTCGAAGGTTTACAGCGTGCGCACATCACGACGCTGGCAGACAATGGCGATCATTTTGTTGCTCAGGCTGAATATCTGGCTTCGCCAGAAATTGAAGAGCGTGAGCAAGAAGTTCTGGTACGCACGGCGATCAACCAGTTTGAAGGCTATATCAAACTCAATAAAAAGATCCCGCCTGAAGTCCTTACTTCTCTAAACAATATTGACGATGCGGCCCGTCTTGCCGATACCGTCGCTGCGCATATGCCACTGAAATTAGCGGATAAACAATCAGTGCTGGAGATGTCAGACGTGAACGAGCGTCTGGAATATCTGATGGCAATGATGGAATCTGAAATCGATCTGTTACAGGTTGAGAAGCGCATTCGCAACCGTGTTAAAAAGCAGATGGAAAAAAGCCAGCGTGAGTATTATCTGAATGAGCAAATGAAAGCCATTCAGAAAGAGCTGGGCGAAATGGATGACGCGCCAGACGAGTACGAAGCGCTGAAGCGTAAAATTGATACAGCAAAAATGCCGGAAGAAGCGCGTGAAAAAGCGGAAGCTGAACTGCAAAAGCTGAAAATGATGTCACCGATGTCAGCCGAAGCGACCGTTGTGCGTGGCTATATCGACTGGATGGTTCAGGTTCCCTGGAACGCACGCAGCAAAGTGAAAAAAGACCTGCGTAAAGCCCAGGAAACGCTGGACATCGATCATTACGGCCTTGAGCGTGTGAAAGATCGCATCCTTGAATACCTTGCAGTGCAAAGCCGTGTTAGCAAAATCAAAGGGCCAATTTTGTGTTTGGTTGGACCACCGGGGGTAGGTAAAACCTCACTGGGCCAGTCGATAGCAAAAGCAACCGGCCGTAAATATGTGCGCATGGCATTGGGCGGCGTACGTGATGAAGCAGAGATTCGTGGGCACCGTCGTACTTACATCGGTTCAATGCCGGGTAAATTGATCCAGAAAATGGCGAAAGTTGGGGTGAAAAACCCGCTATTCCTGCTGGATGAAATCGATAAAATGTCCTCGGATATGCGTGGTGATCCCGCCTCCGCACTGCTGGAAGTCCTTGATCCAGAACAGAACATTGCGTTTAACGATCATTATCTGGAAGTTGATTACGATCTTTCAGACGTTATGTTTGTGGCAACATCGAACTCAATGAACATTCCGGCGCCTTTACTGGACCGTATGGAAGTGATTCGTCTGTCGGGTTATACCGAAGATGAAAAACTTAACATTGCCAAACAGCATTTGCTGCCGAAACAAATTGAACGTAACGCTTTAAAAGCAAACGAAATTACCGTTGAAGACAGCGCTATCGTTGGCATTATTCGTTACTACACGCGTGAAGCCGGTGTGCGTAGCCTTGAGCGCGAATTATCAAAGCTTTGCCGTAAAGCAGTGAAATCGCTATTAATGGATAAAGCCACGAAGCACATCACCATTGATGGTGAGAACCTGAAGGATTTCCTCGGGGTACAGCGCTTCGATTATGGTCGTGCTGACAGCGAAAATCGGGTTGGTCAGGTAACGGGTCTGGCATGGACAGAAGTAGGCGGCGATCTGCTGACGATTGAAACTGCCTGCGTACCGGGCAAAGGTAAGCTGACCTACACCGGTTCGCTGGGTGAAGTTATGCAGGAATCCATTCAGGCAGCCTTAACGGTGGTGCGAGCGCGCGCAGAAAAACTGGGAATCAACGGCGACTTCTATGAGAAACGTGACATTCACGTTCACGTACCTGAAGGCGCGACACCGAAAGATGGCCCGAGCGCCGGTATCGCTATGTGCACCGCACTGGTTTCTTGTCTGACCGGCAACCCGGTGCGTGCTGATGTTGCGATGACGGGTGAAATCACATTGCGTGGACAGGTGCTCCCTATTGGCGGCCTGAAAGAAAAACTGCTGGCAGCGCACCGCGGCGGCATTAAAACTGTGCTGATCCCGGATGACAATAAGCGCGACCTGGAAGAGATCCCGCAAAACGTCATTGCCGATCTGGATATTCATCCGGTGAAACGTATTGAAGAAGTGCTTAACCTGGCACTGGAAAATGCGCCTTATGGTATGCAGGTCGCAACCGCGAAATAGTGATTAACGGCAAAAACCGTTAAAAAGCAGAGCTGGCAAGGCAATTGGCGCTTGCCAGCTTTTTTTTGTGCCGCTACTTTAGGTGGTTGCAGGAGCAACGTTCTAAGAGAATTACCGTTGTTTCGGCTCAACAGGCTTGATATAACTTGCTGCGCGTTCGTACCCGGCGGGAAGCACGGATACGAAGTGAAATAATAAAGAGGGGATGAAGAGAGTGAATAAGTCACAATTGATCGACAAAATTGCTGCGGACGCTGATATTTCTAAAGCAGCAGCGGGACGTGTTTTAGATGCATTCATGGGTTCTGTTTCTGACGCGCTGAAAGGCGGCGATGAAGTGGCGCTGGTTGGTTTCGGAACCTTCTCTGTGCGCGAGCGTGCTGCACGTACCGGTCGCAACCCGCAAACGGGTAAAGAAATCACCATTCCAGCAGGTAAAGTACCGGGTTTCCGTGCGGGTAAAGCATTGAAAGACGCGGTCAATTAATGTTAACGAATCCATTCATTGAAGCATTTTCTTCAGTGGATTAGAGGACGGTTAACGCGTTCTCATGTAATATACGGGCACATCTTTGAGATGTGCTTTTTTATTTTGTAGCGCAGAAAAAGGTCGTGAGACGCATCTCAGCAGGATTAATGCTGCCAGCTAAACTTGCAGCTTCGTAATGTGCCAGCAAAACGGTGCATTATGGCCGAGCTTTATATTCACACTATAGCGGAGTGCTGTCATACCATGATGGACAATTTACGCGCGGCGTCGAACCATGTCGTGCTCAAGATTATTTTGGGATTGATCATTTTTTCCTTTGTGCTGACGGGGGTTGGCAACTACCTGATTGGCGGCAACAATGATTATGCGGCCAAAGTTAATGGTCAGGAGATCAGTCGGGGACAGCTGGAGCAGGCGTTCAATAATGAGCGTAATCGTCAACAGCAAATGTTGGGCGATCAGTTTTCTCAGTTGGCAAGCAACGATGGATATATGCAGCAGATACGTCAACAGGCGCTGTCTCAGCTGGTCGATCAGGCGTTGCTTGAAGCATATATCAAAGATCTTCATATCGACATCAGTGATGACCAGGTTAAACAAGCCATCTTTAATCAGAAGGCTTTCCAGACCAATGGCAAATTCGATAACGGCAAATATAACGGTTTGATTTCCAGCATGGGTTATACCGCCGATCAATATGCGGAAGCGTTGCGCAAACAGTTATCGAATCAGCAGCTGATCAATGCAGTAGCGAATACCGACTTTATGCTGAAAGGCGAAACCAGCAAGCTGGTAGATCTGGTCTCACAGAAGCGTGCTATCCGCCAGGCGACAATCGATGTAAATGCCCTTGCCGCTAAGCAGGCCGCTACTGATGAGGAAATAAGTCAGTATTACCAGCAAAATAAAAGCAATTTTATGGCGCCTGAGCAGTTCCGTGTCAGCTATATCAAACTTGATGCAGCCAGTATGCAGCAAGCCGCCAGCGAGGCAGAAATCCAGAGCTGGTATGATCAACACAAAGCTGATTATTCTCAGCCGCAGCGTAATCGCTATAGCGTGATTCAGACCAAAACTGAAGCTGATGCGAATGCGCTTTTAGCGCAGCTGAAAGGCGGCGCTGACTTCGCCGAACTGGCGAAAAGCAAATCTATCGATCCCATTTCAGCCCGCAAAGGCGGCGATATGGGTTGGCTGGAACCCGTAACCACACCTGATGAGCTAAAAAATGCCGCGCTGACGCAAAAAGGCCAGCTATCCGGCGTAATCAAATCATCGGTTGGCTTCCTGATCGTACGTCTTGATGACGTGCAGCCAGAGCAGGTTAAATCGCTGGCTGACGTACGCGATAGCGTGGCAGACAAAGTGAAGCAGGAAAAAGGCGTTGATGCCTTCTATAAACTGCAGCAGAAAGTCAGTGAAGCAGCCAGCAATGACAATGAATCGCTGGCAGGTGCTGAACAAGCGTCAGGTATAAAAGCCACTGAAACGGGCTGGTTCAGCCATGACGATCTACCGAAAGAACTTAACTTCGATGCGGTAAAACAGGCCATCTTTAACGGCGGTCTGGTTGGTCAAAACGGTGCGCCGGGCAATAACTCTGACATTATCAGTGTTGAGGGCGATCGCGCGTTTGTGCTGCGTATCAGCGAGCATAAACCAGAAGCGGTGAAGCCATTAGAACAGGTTAAAGCGCAAATCACCGATACGCTGAAGCACGATAAAGCGCAACAGCAGGCGAAAGCGCAGGCGAATAAATTACTGGCAGACCTGAAAGCCGGTAAGCAGGATGCGTTATCTGTCGCTGGCTTAACGCTGAGCGGCGTGACAACGGTGGACCGTAACGCGCAAGATCCCGTTGCGCAGGCAGCTTTCAATCTGCCACAGCCTGCCGATAACAAACCCTCCTGGGGCGTTAGCGAAGATATGCAAGGCAATGTAGTACTGGTGGCTGTCGATAAAGTCAGCGCCGGCAGTATGCCTCAGCCACAGATTACCGAAATGGTTAAAGGCGTGACGCAAAATAATGCTCAGTTAGCCTTCGAAGCGCTGCTGCAAAACTTGCGTAAAGAGGCAAAAATTAAATACGGTGCCGCGGCACAAATGCAGTAAGCCTCGCAAAAAATCAGTAATCGCTGAAATAAACAAAGGCCGCTTTCGCGGCCTTTTCCATTTTTAAACTTCGCCTTTTGAGCCTGTCTTTTCGCCGTGACATTCTGAGCCTGCTGTTAAACACAAGGAGAAACACAGCATGGCAAAACCTACTTTATATGCACTTTGTCTTTCACTGGCGCTTGGCGGTGCCCTGTTTCAAACTGCACTGCAGGCCGCAGAAACCACAAGCGAAGATCAGGCAGCTCAGGTTTCAGTGCCGCAGCAGGAAAAAATCAGTATCAATGACGCTACGGCAGAACAGCTGTCAGCCGGGATGAATGGTATCGGTTTGAAAAAAGCGCAGTCGATTGTGAATTATCGCGAACAATATGGCGCCTTTACGGCGATTGAGCAGCTAAAAGAAGTGCCCGGTATCGGCAATGCCTTAGTAGAAAGAAATGCTTCGCGTCTGAAATTGTGAGGTGATACACATCTTGACGATATAGCCAGCCGCAGCGGTTGGACTTTGCTAGAGTGAGCAGGTCCAACCAGTTATTCGCTGTGACAGGAGCAGAAAATGCGAACCGCTATTAAAGTACGTGGCTATCATCTGGATGTCTATCAACATGTTAACAATGCGCGCTATCTGGAGTTCCTGGAAGAGGCGCGCTGGCAATGGCTGGAGGAAGTCAACGCTTTCAACTGGCTGGTAACGCAGAAGCTGGCTTTTGTCGTGGTCAATATTAATATCAATTATCGTCGCCCGGCCGTGCTGGGTGACGTATTAGAAATTGAAAGTGAGTTAACGCAGTTGAACGGTAAAAGCGGTATTCTCGCGCAGCGTGTACTGTTAGCCGGACATGAAACAGTGATTGCAGACGCGGCGCTGACCTTTGTATGCGTTGATTTGCATAGTCAGAAAGCGGTGCCGCTTAATGGCGAATTGCGTCAACGCTTACACGATTTAATGGAACGATGATAAGACGGCAAAACCGAAATCTCGCCGCTTGTCATCTGTTCGAAATAAATCAGTTCAAACCGGTTTTACTTTTCATGGATGCCATAACACCGGCCTGATCATTGAGATAAGCGTTGAGACCATTAGCGCGTAAATGACAGGCCGCACAGTCGCCACAGCCATCACCTTTAATGCCGTTATAGCAGGTCAGGGTTTGTTTACGCACCAGTGACAGCTGTTGCCAGTAATCAGCCAGCGCCCAGGTTTCGGCTTTGTTGAGCCACATTAAAGGCGTCTCAAAACGGATATTGCGCGCCATACCTAAATTCACAGCATGATTGAGCGCTTTAACGAATTCGTCGCGGCAATCGGGGTAGCCTGAAAAATCGGTTTCGCAAACCCCCGTAATAACCGCTTCAGCCTCTACCTGGTAGGCATAAACTGACGCCAGGGTCAGAAACAAAATATTGCGTCCGGGAACAAAGGTGCTGGGTAAGCCACTGGCATGGGGATCATAGCTGGGAACCGGAATATTATCGCGCGTCAGGCTGCTAACCGCGAGTTCGTTTAGCATGGTGACATCCAGCACTTTATGCGCACAAGCCCCTAACTGCAGCGAAAGTTGATGCGCAACTTCGATCTCTTCGCGGTGGCGCTGACCATAATCGAAGGTCACACAATGTACTTCATCATATTGCTGAAGCGCCTGAATTAAGCAGGTGGTGGAATCTTGTCCACCACTGAAAACGACGACAGCGCGTTTCATGGTGTTTTCCTGTTAAGCAATTTGTGCGTATGGTAATGCTTCCGTTCGCTGCTGAACAGCTGTGTGAAGCGTTAATCGACGGCGGAAACCAGGCGCGGCTGAAATCGAACCAGCCCAGGGAAGTAAGCCGGAGCTTCTCAATATCCGGTGGCGCAAAAATTTGCTAGCGAGAGCTACATCGCAGCAACTATAAGCCACAGGTCATCAGCTGTTGCTTACGTTGCTATAAAAGCGCGAGCGGGCTTATTGCCACAGAAAAAGTCGGCAGGGTACTGATGAGTCGCCGATGTATGCTTTGCCTTGTTGAGGCCGCCAGCATGGTTATCATTGCGGATCAATTTACTGTTATGGCGCAAGGATAAACGAAGATTGTGAAAAGACGATGAGCCATGATTAAAACTGCGCCAGCGATCTGTTGATTACGCGCCAGGCTCTGTTTCAGTCTTCGCGCGGATGGACGCTTACCTCTTGCTGTTAACATCTGTCTGATCCAGGCGAATCGAATGTGTTTCAGCAAGACGTTAACGATCCATATTCGTCTCTTTTATGACCTCGTGAGCCCAGTAAGCGCACCCTGTGCGCATTCAGCAAAGTTAGTTTAAGGCACGCACGGAAAAAAGGGTTGGCTATATTGCCGCTAAAATGGCGTTAATAGAGAAACCCTTTCTCCGGAATTCACCAATGCCAGATAAAACTGACCTTAAAATGCTGGCGCTGCTGCAGCAGGATTGTACATTATCGCTGCAGGAGCTGGCAGATGCGGTAAACCTCACCACAACGCCATGCTGGAAACGCCTGAAAAAGCTTGAAGCTGATGGCATTATTCGCGCACGCGTCGCGTTGCTTGATGGCGAGAAGCTCGGCTTATCCTTAACTGCTTTTATGTTTGTTAAAACCCAGCAGCATAGCAGCGACTGGTATCAGACTTTTGTCTCGGTAGTGCAAAGCATGCCCGAGGTGATGGCCTTTTATCGTATGGCTGGAGAACACGATTACCTGTTACGCGTGCAGGTTGCAGATATGAAAAGTTATGACAACTTTTATAAGCGCTTAGTTAACGGCGTGCCGGGCTTGATTGACGTCACCTCCAGCTTTGCCATGGAAGAGATTAAATACACCACGGCTTTACCTGTCGCCCCGTAAGGGCAAAAGATTGAGAACAGCGTTGTGCGATTATTCAGCCAGTTAAGTTGGTATTTTATCCGTGAATGGCGACGCTATCTCGGTGCCGTCACCTTATTGATCATCATTGCTGTCCTGCAACTGTTGCCACCGCGTGTGGTAGGCATCATCGTAGATGGCGTAACGCGCAGCAGTATGAGTGCCGGTCAAATTATCATGTGGATTGGCATTATGTTACTCACGGCGGTTGTGGTGTATCTGTTGCGCTACGTCTGGCGGGTGCTGTTATTTGGCGCCTCCTATCAGCTTGCTGTTGAGTTGCGAGAGGATTTTTATCGCCAGCTAAGCCGTCAGCACCCGGCCTTTTACCTGCGTCATCGTACCGGGGATTTAATCGCGCGTGCCACAAATGACGTTGATCGCGTAGTCTTTGCCGCGGGTGAAGGCGTCTTAACCCTGGTAGACTCACTGGTGATGGGCTGCGTGGTATTACTGGTGATGAGCACGCAAATCAGTTGGCAACTCACTTTGCTCTCTTTGGTGCCAATGCCCATTATGGCGCTGGTGATCCATCGTTACGGTAATCAGCTTCATCAACGTTTCAAACGGGCACAGGCCGCTTTTTCCAGCCTCAATGATCAGACGCAGGAAAGCCTGACCAGCATCCGCATGATCAAATCTTTTGGCCTCGAAGAACATCAGTCGCAGCAATTTTCCGACATCGCACGTGATACGGGAGAAAAAAATCTGCGCGTGGCGCGCGTTGATGCGCGTTTCGATCCCACCATTTACATTGCCATTAGCTTTTCTAATTTGTTGGCCGTCGGCGGTGGAAGCTGGCTGGTTTGGCATGATCAGATGACCCTGGGCCAGCTTACCAGCTTTGTCATGTATCTTGGCCTGATGATTTGGCCGATGCTGGCGCTGGCCTGGATGTTTAATATTGTTGAACGCGGTAGCGCAGCGTGGAGCCGTATTCGCACCTTACTGGCGGAAGCGCCTGCGGTAGAGGACGGTCAAAAAACCCTGCCTTCAGAGCCGGGCATTCTTCAGGCCGCCATTCGCGAGTTTCGCTATCCAGCCAGTTCTGGCCCGGTGTTAAGCCATCTGAATTTTCAGCTAAAGCCGGGCGAAATGTTGGGGTTGTGTGGGCCAACGGGCAGCGGAAAAAGCACGCTGCTCAGCCTTATTCAGCGCCACTTTGATATTCAGCAAGGCGATATTCGCTATCACGACACACTGTTATCTCAGCTACGCATTGATAGCTGGCGCAGTCGTCTGGCGGTGGTGAGTCAAACGCCGTTCCTGTTCTCGGATAGCGTGGCGCATAATATTGCCCTAGGCAAACCCAGTGCCACTCAGGCAGAGCTTGAGCGCGTGGCAAAAATGGCCTGCGTTCATGATGATATTTTGCGTCTGCCGCAAGGCTATGAAACCGAAGTCGGTGAGCGTGGCGTGATGTTATCGGGCGGGCAGAAACAGCGTATTTCCATTGCCCATGCGTTATTGCTTAACGCGGAGATGCTTATCCTTGACGATGCGCTGTCGGCGGTTGACGGGCGAACGGAACATGAAATTCTGCATAACCTGCGGATCTGGGGCCAGGGCCGCACCTTGATTATCAGCGCTCATCGCTTGTCCGCTTTAACCGAAGCCAGCGAAATTTTAGTGTTACAACACGGTGCGGTCACACAACGCGGCGACCACGATGCATTGGCCACAGAGCCTGGCTGGTATCGCGATATGTATCGTTATCAGCAGCTGGAAGCCGCGTTGGATGAGGATGAGCATGAAAAAGGAGTGCCACATGACTAAGTCGCGGCACTTGTGGCCAACCTTAAAACGCTTGTTGAGTTACGGCAAACCCTGGCGCAGATCGCTGTCGTTAGCGGTGGCGATGTTGTGGATCGCCGCGGCCGCCGAAGTCACAGGCCCGGTTCTGGTCAGCTACTTTATCGATAATTTGGTGACGAAACATCAGATGCCGTGGGCGCTGGTGGCCGGTCTGGTGGTGAGTTTTGTTCTGTTACAACTGCTGGCTGCGGCGCTGCATTATGGGCAGGCGCTGCTATTTAACCGTGCCGCGATTGGCGTAGTGCAGCGGCTTCGCAGCGACGTGATGAATGCAGCGCTGCGCCAGCCACTGAGCGCTTTCGATACTCAGCCGGTTGGCCAGATCATCTCGCGTGTCACTAACGATACCGAAGTGATCCGTGATCTTTACGTTACCGTCGTTGCAACAGTACTGCGCAGCGCGGCATTAGTTGGCGCGATGATGGTAGCGATGTTTAGCCTCGACTGGCGCATGGCACTGGTGGCAATGCTGATATTTCCAATGGTGCTGGTGGTCATGCTGATCTATCAGCGCTACAGCACGCCAATTGCACGACGCGTGCGCAGCTATCTCGCCGAAATCAATAATGGTTTCAACGAAGTGATCAGCGGCATGAGCGTAATTCAGCAATTCCGCCAGCAGGCGCGTTTTGGTGGACGTATGGGGGAGGCGAGCCGCTCGCACTATCTGGCGCGCATGGAAACGCTGCGGTTAGATGGTTTTCTGTTGCGACCCTTGTTAAGCCTGTTTTCAGCGCTGGTGCTGTGCGGCCTGCTGCTGCTGTTTAGCTTTTCGGTGCCGGGCGCCTTTGAAGTTGGCGTGCTTTACGCTTTTATCACTTATCTGGGGCGTCTGAATGAGCCGTTGATTGAGCTCACCACGCAGCAATCAATGCTGCAACAGGCGGTGGTTTCCGGCGAGCGTATCTTTGAGCTGATGGACGCTGCGCAGCAGCAATACGGGGAGGATAATCGTCCGCTGGCTTCAGGCCGCATCACGCTGAACCATTTGAGTTTTGCCTACCGTGAAGATCGTGATGTGCTGAGTGAAATCAATCTGGATGTGCCTTCCCGTGGATTTGTCGCGCTGGTGGGGCATACCGGCAGCGGCAAAAGTACGCTGGCAAACTTATTGATGGGATATTATCCAGTAACGCGCGGTGAAATTCGCCTTGATGAACGTCCGATAAGTCAGTTAACCCATGCGGTATTGCGACGTGGTATCGCCATGGTACAGCAGGACCCGGTGGTACTGGCCGACACGCTGTTAGCGAATGTGCGCTTAGGGCGCGCTATTAGCGAAGAGGCTGTCTGGCAGGTACTGGAGCAGGTCCAGCTCGCACCTTTAGCCCGCAGTATGTCGGCAGGCATCCATACCCGGCTGGGCGAGCAGGGCAATAATCTTTCTGTCGGGCAAAAACAGTTACTGGCACTGGCACGCGTGTTGGTCGAGCTGCCAAAAATTTTGATCCTCGACGAAGCCACTGCAAATATTGATTCCGGCACTGAACAGGCGATCCAGCAAACACTGCGCGCCTTACGCCAGCACAGCACGCTGGTGGTTATCGCGCATCGTCTCTCAACTATTATTGAGGCCGATACCATTTTAGTCCTGCATCGTGGACAAGTAGTGGAGCAGGGCAATCACCAACAGCTGCTTGCGCAGCAAGGCCGCTACTGGCAAATGTATCAACTTCAGCAAGCGGGAGATGAACTTGCTTCGGGCATAACCTTAACAACAGAAGGGTAAATTGCACCTTTTTAGCCCGTCTTTATCGGAATATTCTGTATAAATGCACTTCTTTGAGGTCTGAAGCACCAAAGAGGTGCGACAGTCACCCATTCTCAATCCGCTTCATCTATCCTCCGTCTTATCCATCCCAAAACGAAGCAAGTTGTAGCGCGCTTGCCTTACTGATTCATCGCTTTTTTTATTTATGGCACGCGCTTTGCTTATATCACTGCGTGTCCGAAAGACTCATTCATTTAATAGCTGGAGGGGATCCTATGAAGCTGGTTACCGTCGTGATTAAACCATTCAAGCTGGAGGATGTACGTGAAGCTTTATCCTCTATTGGTATTCAGGGACTTACCGTCTCCGAAGTTAAAGGTTTTGGGCGTCAAAAAGGGCACGCCGAGCTTTATCGTGGCGCTGAATACAGCGTGAATTTTCTGCCAAAAGTGAAAATTGATGTCGCTATCGCTGACGATCAGCTTGATGAAGTCGTGGATGTAGTCAGCAAGGCGGCGTACACCGGTAAAATTGGCGACGGTAAAATTTTCGTCGCTGAACTGCAGCGCGTAATCCGTATTCGTACCGGCGAAACCGACGAAGCAGCGCTGTAAACCAGATTCAGTAATGTGATGGGATGGAAAAAATGAATAAAATTTTAACGAAGTTGGGCCTGACCAGCCTGGCACTGTTACCATCGCTCGCGATGGCTGCACCTGCCGTTGCGGACAAGGCTGATAATGCATTTATGATGATTTGCACCGCGCTGGTGCTGTTTATGTCGATTCCAGGAATAGCATTGTTTTACGGCGGTTTGATTCGTGCCAAAAACGTGCTGTCAATGTTAACGCAGGTTGCAGTGACTTTCTCTCTGGTTTGTGTGCTGTGGATGGTTTACGGCTACTCGCTCGCCTTCAGCGAAGGTAACGCTTTCTTTGGTGGCTTTGAGTGGGCGATGCTGAAAAATATCCAGCTGACTGCGGTAATGGGCAGCTTCTATCAATACATTCACGTTGCGTTTCAGGCCTCTTTCGCCTGTATCACCGTCGGCCTGATTGTTGGTGCGATAGCGGAACGTATTCGTTTCTCAGCGGTACTGATTTTTGTGGTGGTATGGTTGACGCTGGCTTATCTGCCCATCGCTCACATGGTATGGGGAGGCGGCTATCTGGCACAGGACGGCGCGCTGGACTTTGCTGGTGGCACCGTGGTGCATATCAACGCGGCCATTGCTGGCCTGGTGGGTGCTTATCTGGTGGGTAAGCGTGCCGGTTTCGGTAAAGAAGCGTTTAAACCCCATAACCTGCCAATGGTTTTCACCGGTACTGCCATTCTGTATGTCGGCTGGTTTGGCTTCAATGCCGGTTCTGCTTCAGCCGCTAACGAAATCGCTGCGCTGGCATTCCTGAATACGGTAATGGCTACCGCGGGTGTGGTATTGTCATGGACTTTCGGTGAATGGGCGCTGCGTGGCAAACCTTCCCTGCTGGGAGCATGTTCTGGCTTCATTGGTGGTCTGGTTGCAATCACCCCGGCTTGTGGTTATGTGGGTGTCGGCGGGGCATTGATCATTGGTCTGGTCGGGGGCCTGGCTGGCCTGTGGGGCGTAACGACGTTGAAAAAATGGCTGCGCGTTGATGATCCCTGTGATGTGTTCGGTGTGCATGGCGTGTGTGGTATCGTAGGTTGTATTCTGACCGGTGTGTTTGCCTCTTCTTCACTGGGCGGTGTGGGCTATGCAGAAGGTGTAACCATGGGCCATCAGGTTTGGGTACAAATCTTCAGCGTTGGCGTCACCATCGTCTGGTCAGGTGTGGCAGCATTTATCGGCTTTAAACTGGCTGACATGATTGTCGGGCTGCGTGTACCGGAAGAGCAGGAACGCGAAGGTCTGGACGTGAACAGCCACGGCGAAAACGCTTACAATCAATAATACATCCGCTCAAAAAGAGCTGTGCGCGAAAACATAAAAGGGGGGCGAGGAATCGCCCTCCTTTTTTACTCGCTGCGCTGACGCATTACTCCTTCCTGCACCGTTGATGCCACCAACACTCCCTGCTGATTATAAAATTCCCCACGAACAAACCCGCGCGCGCCAGACGCCGAGGTGCTGACCACGCTGTAAAGCAGCCATTCGCTAAAATCAAACGGGCGATGGAACCACATCGAATGATCGATGGTAGCAACCTGCATATCGGATTCTAAAAAACCTTTGCCATGCGGTTGAAGCGCAACAGGTAAGAAATTCAGATCGGATGCGTAGCCCAAAACATATTGATGCAGCCGTAAATCGTCCGGCAAAGCGCCATTCGCGCGGATCCAGACCTGACGCACCGGTTCATCTACGTGTCCCTTTAACGGGTTGTGTATTTGTATCGGTCGAATCTCCAGCGGACGCTCAGCAATAAATTTTTCGCGTACCTTTTCTGGCAACATATGCGCCATTTTTTGCGCCATAAACTGCTCGGACAATAAATTATCCGGGCCGGGAACGGCTGGCATTTGATTCTGATGCTCAAAACCACTTTCAGGCGCCTGAAACGAGGCGGTCATATAAAAAATAGGCTGCCCGTTTTGTATCGCACTGACGCGGCGGGCACTAAAACTTTTGCCGTCACGTAAAGTTTCAACATCGTAAATGATAGCTTTTTTGCTATCGCCAGGACGTAGAAAATAGCTGTGGAATGAATGGATTATGCGGTCTTCCGGCACCATTTGTTTCGCAGCGTACAGCGCCTGGCCTACCACCTGACCGCCGAATACCTGGCGCAGACCCAGATCTTCGCTCTGACCACGGAATAAACCTTCTTCGAGTTTTTCCAGATTCAATAAATTCAGCAGATTTTGCAGTGCCTGGCTCATCGCGTATTCCTCAAAATAATGTCTGGTTCAGTTTGAAAGATCCGACCAGTTGTCGTCAATCAGTCTTTAACGCTGGTGCCAGCCAGGCAGGTTTTCGAGATTTGTGCCAGTATTAGGAACATACAGCGAATGAAGCGCTGTATCGCAGATTCGCTGCTGATAATCATTTTGATCAAATGGAGACGACATCAATGAAACTCTGGCAAGTGTTCAGTGGATTAGCATTGGCGGTGGCTGTCGGGGGGTGTGCCGACAAAGGCAGGCCGGTTCCGACGCCAACTTTAGGTGCCGCAGTAGCAGGGCAGCAAGCGGCCATTACCCAGCCAAACGTTAGCGGTTCGGTGTATATTCGTCAACGCGTTGCGTTGCCACCGGATGCGGTTTTAACCGTCACGCTGTCGGATGCTTCCGTAGCGGGCGGACCCTCGAAAGTGCTGTCGCAGCGCGTTGTGCGTACCGAAGGTAAACAGGCCCCGTTCCAGTTTGTGCTGCCGTTTAACCCCGCCGATGTTCAACCTAACGCACGAATCCTGCTAAGCGCAGCGATTGCTGTTGACGGTAAGCTGGCCTTTATCACTGATAACGTGAAGCCGGTTATCAACCAGGGCGGCACCAAGGCTGAGCTGTTGCTGGTTCCGGTTCCACAAAGGGCGATACCAACGCAGCCGGGAGCGGCAACAACCGTGCCCTCTACCTCCCCAACGCAGGTTACGCCATCATCTTCAGTACCTGCACCAACTAATATGTAATGATTTCGGGGCGACGGGTTCGCCCCTTTTCATCGCTTAACCTTTCCAGCGATACTTCTCCAGCTCAATATGCCCGTCATCGCTGACTTCAATGCCTTCAGCTTCCAGCGCATCACGTTGACGAAATAAATCCTCTCCCTGCAAAGAAATTGAACCATGGCGGTTTACCACCCGATGCCAGGGAAGCGTGCTGCCCGCAGGTAAACGTTTTAATACTCCACCAACCTGACGCGCCGCGCGCGGAGAGCCTGCCAGTTGCGCGATTTCACCATAGGTGGTGACTTTACCGCGGGGTATGGCAGCGACGATTTGCCAGATACGTTGTTGAAAGCTGTCAGGTTGATCCATCGGCTGATCCTGTCTCAGTAAATGGCTGCAACTTTAGCATGGCCGGGGCGGGTAGAAAGCGCGGAAAGGTCTGTTGTTCAAGAAAACAACGGTCATCCGGCCTTTACTTGCAATTGCCGGAGCCTTCCCCGATAATGCCTGCGCTCTTGTGATGAGGGCTTGTCAATGGAGGCCCTGTTGGTTCTCCCGCAATGCTAGCTTGTGAACTCGGTCAGGTCCGGAAGGAAGCAGCCGCAGCAGGTGACGCGTGTGCCGGGATGTAGCTGGCAGGGCCTCCACCATTTCTGCTTCCTCAAACAATCCCTTCAGAAACGACAGACAGGCGAAGCTCGCCTGAGATCAATCCCTTGTATGCAGGCGAGATTTTTTAGCTGATTAAAGGCATTACCGCGAAAAGACGTAGTGTATTGACGGACTAACGGACGAATTTCCATACCGAACCGGGAACTTTGTCATAAAGCTTATTCATCGTCAGCTCAGCTAAACGATGATCAGCCGCAGAATAGAAAACCGCTAATTCGTTGTCAGATAATTCATACTTGTTTTTTTCAATAACCCTTTCAAGGGTATCGATTGAGCGACAACGACGCAGTCGCATCAAATAATCCGTTTTGGTTAAGGCTTTGTTCATAAATAAACCGTTCTCACATAAGTACTATAACGAATGGCTTGGTTGCTGGAGAAAAGCGCACTCTTCAGTAAACAGATTAAATAAGCGTTTAGCTGAACGTTGCCATCGTTGAAGGTCTTGCGGATTGACACCGTAATTACTAAATAGCATAAAGGTATCATCAAGATATTCATCGATTTGCGAAATCAGTGCTTCATCTTCAACATGCTTAATTTTGTAATTCATCGTGAAAGAAGCGATGTGCTCAATCAGATCATTAAGTTGCAAGTTGCTTTCAGAAGTCGGGTCATTAACCCAGCCGTGATGGCTATCAGTTAATACCGCCATACTCTCGTCAAACAGGTTCTCACACAGGTATTTAAGCTGGGCAATATCATGCCGTTTCGGTGAGTATTCGTCCATCTTTTTCCCCTCCGTAGCTAGCACAGGTACCGCGATGCGGCGAGATAAGGTAAAGCGGCCAGGAAGCGATAATTAGAGCTATTAATAAACGGAGTGCTTTAAATATAGAGTAAAACCATTAGTTACGCTCACCTCCATTACTAAATATTACAATTCATCGCCTGGAGAAGGGCGTGTATTATCGATGACGTCAAACGCAAGCGCACCAGGCACAACGCGAAACGTTATCTGTTCTTTTTGCGTTACTGTCTCGTTTAGATCCAGGCAGGGGTTAAATACATTCCACTCAAAATGGTAAAGCATTTTAAATCTATTAGGCCCACCATTCTCAACAGAAATAATTTTAAAACTTTCAGGAACTATCCGGGCATTTTGTGAATACCACTGTAAATCGCCCGCTAACGGTTCTGCTATTTTGAGAATATTCCGCTGAATAATTGATTCTAATTTTGCGCAGTCATTTTCACCCGGCGCAATATCACATTCAAGATGTAGCATATCAGATGTTTGTAATAATAATTGATAATCCTATCATTAGTGTTCTGCAAGGAGTTTGCAAGTAACTTACGATTGCTTTGACCTGTCATTGGGATTCGCAATGCGTTAACTTGTTGATTATCCTAATTTTATCATTATGTCTCCCGCCTTTTTATTGCTGCAACGTTATTTTTTGAAACATTTTACTCCCTCTCGCTGCTCATAAAAACAGGTATGATTAGTGTTATGTTATAACATTATAAGGTGCAGTGATGAATCACAGCGGACTACTACTGTCGCTAAGCGGCAGATTATGTGTCGCCCTGACACTGAGTGTATTGCTGGGGTTAGCGGTGTGGTGGGGAATGCAAAAATGATCAAATTCAGCGATCTCTGTGTCGGCTATCAGGGTCAGACGGTAACGCCTGTCATCAATGGCCAGTTAGCTTCAGGCAGTATGACAGCGCTGGTGGGCGCTAATGGCAGCGGGAAGTCGACGTTATTAAAGACTATCGCTGGCTTATTGCCTCCCATCGCCGGGCATTGCGATCTTTTTTTACCACGCAAAGAACTGGGTTGGTTACCACAACGTACTGAGCTGGAAACGCGATTTCCGCTGACTGTTTTTGAGCTGGTTTCGATAGGTTGCTGGCCGCGCTGCGGCTGGTTCGGCGGCATCACTCGCGCTTTGCGGAAAGAAATCTGGCAGGCGCTTGAAGCGGTGCACATGACAGAGCATGCCGATGCGCAACCTGCCACATTATCAGGCGGCCAGCTACAGCGCGTATTGTTTGCTCGCCTGATGTTACAGCGCAGCCGCCTTTGGCTGCTGGATGAGCCATTTAATGGGATCGACAGCCAAACCGTCACGCTATTAATGTCGATCCTGCAACAACAGCAGCATGCGGGAACGACTCTGCTGGTAGTGTTACACGATCGTCCTCTGGTTGCCCGTTATTTTAACGATGTACTGTCAATGGACGATGCATCTCATCGCCAGACGCAAATAGCTCCCACCCCGCTGCGGAGAGTCGCGTCGTGATAGTGATACACCCTTTCATAGAGTTTGGCTTTATGCGACGCGCGCTGGTGGCCTGTATCGCCTTAGCCGTTAGCGCCACGCCGCTTGGCGTATTTCTCTCTCTACGTCGCATGAGCCTGATTGGCGATGCGTTATCACATGCGGTGCTGCCGGGCGCCGCCATTGGTTATCTCATTTCAGGACTTTCGCTGGTGGCGATGGGGATTGGCGGATTGATCGCGGGTTTAGCCGTTGCGCTGTTATCCGGTGCCGTCAGCCGCTATACGCCGTTAAAAGAGGATGCCAGTTTTGCCGGTTTCTATCTCGGCTCGCTGGCATTGGGTGTGACGTTAGTATCGTTGCGCGGTTCAAGCGTAGATCTTTTACATGTGCTGTTTGGATCACTATTGGCGGTGGATAACCCGGCGCTGCTGCTGGTGACTGGTATTGCTGCTTTTACCTTGCTGATGCTGGCGCTTATTTACCGGCCTTTAGTCATTGACGCATTTGATCCGGACTTTTTGCGCGCCCAGGGCAAATGGAGTGCGCCGCTGGTGCATGGACTTTTTCTGATGCTGGTGGTGCTGAACCTGGTGGCGGGCTTCCAGGTGTTAGGCACCTTGATGTCAGTCGGGTTGATGATGTTACCCGCCGCAAGCGCACGCTTCTGGAGTCGCCATCTTGCCGCCATGCTCGGCATAGCCATGTTGCTGGCGGGAACGTCGTCATTTATCGGTTTAATCCTTTCCTGGCATTTCTCATTACCAGCCGGACCTGCGGTGGTACTGAGTGCTGCTGTTCTGTTCTTTCTCTCAATTTTGACAGGGCCGTGCGGCGGTCTTTTACGCCGCCATTAAATTAAGGAGTTTTTATGAAAAAGTTACCGGTTAGTCTGGCGCTTGGTGCGATGTTGGTTAGTCCCTTAACCATGGCGAAAACCGTGGAAGCGGTAGCCAGCTTTACTGTACTGGCGGACATGGTTAAACAAGTCGGTGGTGATCATGTGCACGTAAAAAGTCTGGTCGGGCCGAATGGTGATCCGCATACTTTCGAGCCCACGCCGCAGGACAGCCAGGCGCTGGCGAAAGCCGACGTGGTATTTGTTAGCGGCCTGGGGCTGGAAGGGTGGATGAATCGTCTGGTCACGGCATCAGGATACAAAAATCAACCCGTTATTGCTTCCACAGGGGTGACCACGCGCACCCTGGAAGAGGACGGTAAAAATATCACTGACCCACATGCCTGGAACAACCTGCAAAATGGCGTGATCTACGCGACTAATATCATGAATGCATTAATTAAAGCCGATCCCGAGGATGCGACCGATATTCGTCTGCGTGGCGAAAATTATATTCAACAGCTCAAAAATCTGGATAGCTGGGCAAAAACCGCTTTCGAAGCTGTTCCACCCGCTAAACGTAAAGTATTAACCAGCCACGATGCGTTTGGCTATTTCGGTCAGCGTTATAAGGTGAATTTTCTGGCGCCCGTTGGCTTCTCTACTGAAGCTGAGGCCAGTGCCAGCGACGTTGGGGGGTTGATCAAACAGCTGAAGCAGCAACATATCAACCGTTACTTTATTGAGAACCAAACCGATCCGCGTTTAGTGAAGCAGATTGCCAGCGCAACCGGTGCGCAACCGGGCGGCGAGCTTTATCCTGAAGCACTGTCTGACGCATCGGAGCCGGCAGCAACCTATGTAACCGCGTTCAAACACAACGTCAACGCCATGTTAGGCAGCATGCGTTAAGCATAAAAAAAGCCGGGAATTTTCCCGGCCAATATCATCACGACACGTCCTGACTTTTTATTTCCTTCCCTGTACCGCTTTAAAGCGCGGATTCGATTTACAGATCACATAAACGCGCCCGTGGCGACGGACGATTTTGCAATCTTTATGGCGATTTTTAGCTGAACGCAACGAGCTCAATACTTGCATGTTTCCCTCTCTATTTACGGCCCAGAAAGCGGCCAAAACGTTGATTAAAGCGTGCGGTACTGCCTTCTTTGGTGAAATCTTTTTGTTTACCGGTGTAATGCACATGGGAGGCTGATGAAACGTCAAGCGGGACATAGGGCAGCGTTTCTCCTTCAAATTCCACGGTGCGATCGGTTTTGATAGTTGAACCGATTTTGAACCAGGCGTTGGCAGAAGTGTCGTGGAACACAACCTGCCGATAATGCGGATGGAGATGGGGTTTCATATTCCCACCTTAATGTAATGTTATAATATTACAATAGTATGCACCTCCTTCCTGATGAATGCAACCGTAAGGAAGGCCGGAAATAAAGGGGAAGGGATTCGGAACAAGGCAGAAATGAAGACAGACAGGCAATAAAAAAGGCCGCTTGCGCGGCCTTTCAGGCATCACACTTTAGTGTGACTGGTCGTGTTCAACCGGATGGCCTTTTTCCAGCTCCGTTTTGTTCTTACTGAAGCGGCGACGTACCACGACAAAAAACACCGGAACAAAGAAAATAGCCAGCGCTGTTGCGGTCACCATACCGCCCATCACGCCTGTACCCACGGCGTTTTGCGCGCCGGAACCCGCACCGGAACTAATTGCCAGTGGCAACACGCCAAGAATAAAGGCAAGCGATGTCATCAGAATAGGACGCAGACGCATACGTGATGCTTCCAGCGTTGCCTCTATCAAACCTTTGCCTTCTTTCTCCATCAAATCTTTCGCAAATTCAACGATTAGAATGGCGTTCTTCGCTGAGAGGCCAACGGTAGTCAGTAATCCCACCACGAAGTAAACATCATTGCTCAGTCCACGTAGCGTGGTAAAGATCAATGCGCCAATTACCCCGAGCGGAACAACCAGCATGACTGAGAACGGAATGGACCAGCTTTCATACAGTGCAGCGAGACACAAGAACACCACAATCAGCGAGATGGCGTACAGCGCTGGCGCCTGGTTACCTGACAGACGTTCCTGATAAGACATGCCGGTCCAGTCGTAGCCAATACCGGTTGGCAGCTTCGAGGCCAGTTGTTCCATCAGATTCATCGCGTCACCGGAGCTTTTGCCTGCTGCGGGTTGGCCCAGAATCTCCATAGAAGGTAAGCCGTTGTAGCGTTCAAGGCGCGGAGAACCATATTGCCATTTCGCCGACGAGAAGGCAGAGAAGGGCACCATAGTTCCGCTGCTGTTGCGCACGTACCATTTCCCAATATCATCCGGCAACATACGCGAATCTGCTTTGCCCATGACATACACTTTTTTCACACGTCCACGGTCGATAAAATCGTTAACGTAGGATCCGCCCCAGGAGGCGCCCAGCGTAGTATTGATGTCACTTAGCGACACGCCCAGCGCCTGCGCTTTCTCCTGATCGATGATCAGTTTGTACTGTGGCGTATCTTCCAGACCGTTCGGGCGCACGCCCGCCAGCGAGTCTGAATGTTGCGCCACCATACCCAGCAGCTGATTACGCGCTTCGGTCAGTTTGGCATGGCCCAGGTTGCCCTGATCGATCAGTTCGAAGTCGAAGCCGGTGGCATTACCCAGTTCGATAATCGCTGGCAGGTTAAACGGGATAACCATCGCATCTCTGATCTTGCCCAACGCTTTCATAGCACGACCGGCAATTGCCGGCACCTTCATATCGCTACCCGCACGCTCATCCCACGGTTTAAGGCTGACAAATGCAATACCGGTATTCTGGCCGCGACCGGCAAAACCGAAGCCGTTTACGGTAAATACTGAGTTAACATTGTCTTTTTCCTTGGTGAGGAAGTAATCCGTTACCTGATCCAACACTTTCTGAGTACGTTCTTGCGTTGCGCCGGCGGGCAGCTGTGCCTGAGCCAGCAGTAAGCCTTGATCTTCTTCCGGCAGGAAGGAGGAGGGTAATCGCAGGAACAGGTAAGCCATGCCGACCACAATCACCAGATAAATCACTAAATAGCGACCGGTGCTGCGGACAATATGGCCCACGCTGTCAACGTAGTGGTTTGTACTCTTGTCAAACAGGCGGTTAAACCAGCCGAAGAAACCGGTGGTTTTACCGTGGTCGCCTTTTGCAATTGGCTTCAGCATGGTGGCACAAAGCGCAGGCGTCAGAATCAACGCCACTAATACTGACAGCGCCATTGCAGAAACGATGGTGATGGAGAACTGACGATAAATAACCCCAGTCGAGCCGCCAAAGAACGCCATCGGCACAAACACCGCTGATAACACCAGCGCGATACCGACCAGCGCACCCTGAATTTGCTCCATCGAGCGTTTGGTCGCTTCTTTGGGCGGTAACCCCTCTTCCGCCATGACGCGCTCAACGTTCTCAACCACCACGATGGCGTCATCCACCAGTAAGCCGATGGCGAGCACCATCCCGAACATCGTCAGGGTATTTATCGAATAGCCAAAGGCGCTGATAATGGCAAAGGTGCCTAACAGCACGACCGGCACGGCGATTGTCGGAATCAGCGTGGCGCGGAAGTTTTGCAGGAACAGGTACATTACCAGGAACACCAACACGATCGCTTCCAGCAGGGTTTTCACCACTTCGAAGATAGAGATCTTAACGAACGGGGTCGTGTCGTAGGGATAAACCACTTTCATCCCGGCAGGGAAGAAGGGCTGCAGCTTAGCCAGTTCAGCTTTTACCGCGTCTGCGGTATCCAGCGCATTGGCACCCGTGGCCAGTTTGATACCGATACCGGATGCTGGCTTGCCGTTGTAACGCGCAATGATCTCATAGTTCTCACCGCCGAGTTCAATTTTCGCCACGTCACGCAAACGTACCTGTGAGCCATCCGAATTCACTTTTAGCAGAATGTTGCCGAACTCTTCAGTAGACGTCAGACGCGTTTGTGCAATAATCGATGCGTTGAGTTGCTGACCTGGCGCAGGAGGGGTACCACCCAACTGGCCTGCCGCAACCTGAGCATTCTGCGTATCCAGGGCGCTAATGACATCCACCGGCGTGAGCTGATAGTTATTCAGCTTATGCGGGTCCATCCAGATTCGCATCGCATATTGCGCACCAAATACCTGCGTATCACCTACACCTGGCGTACGGCTGATCGGATCTTTGATGTTTGACGCAACATAGTCAGAAATATCATTCTGCGTCATGCTGCCATCTTCACTGATGAAACCTGCCACCATCAGGAAGCTGCTAGAGGATTTTTTAACCTGAATCCCCTGTTGCTGCACTTCCTGCGGTAGCAGAGGCATTGCCAGTTGCAGTTTGTTTTGCACCTGTACCTGGGCAATATCTGCGTCGGTTCCCGATTCGAAAGAGATGGTCAGCGTCAGCGTGCCGGATGAATCACTGCTCGAGGACATATACATCAGCCCATCGATGCCATTCATGTTTTGCTCGATGACCTGCGTCACGGAATCCTGCAACGTTTTTGCATCCGCTCCCGGATAGGTGGCCTGGATTTCAACTGACGGCGGCGCAACGTTGGGGTATTGCTCAATCGGTAGATTGATAATCGATAGCACGCCACCCATCATAATAATGATGGCGAGGACCCACGCAAAGATGGGACGATCGATAAAGAACTTAGCCATGTATCAACGGCTCCTGTTATGACGATGATTTTTCAGACTGGGCCTGCGATTGGGACTCTGGCGCGGACTTAGCATCGTCTGAGACTTCTTGTGGCGTAACCTTCGCACCCGGTTTAGCACGCTGTAAACCGGTGCTAATGACACGCTCACCCGCTTTCACACCCTCGGTCACCAGCCATTTGTCGCCGATAGCCTGCGCTGCATTTATGTTGCGGGATTCTACTTTGTTGTCCGCACCAACAACCATCACCGTCGCCTGACCGGTTGGCGTCCGGGCAACAGCCTGCTGCGGCACCAGCAGCGCGTCTGGGTTGGTTCCTTCATCCAGACGTGCACGTACAAACATGCCAGGCAGCAGAGCGTGGTCGGGGTTCGGGAAAATAGCGCGCAGAGTGATAGAACCGGTGGTTTCATCAACGGTTACATCGGAGAATTCCAGCGTACCAGGCTGAGCATAACTTTTGCCGTTCTGCATCAGCAGAGTGACATTGGCTTTACCATCATTCTGTTTCAGCTTGCCAGACTCCAGCTCCTGGCGCAGACGTAAAAAATCGTCGCTGGATTGAGTCACGTCCACATACATTGGATCAAGCTGCTGCACGGTGGCCAGTGCAGTTGTTTGCGCGTCTTGCACCAGCGCGCCTTCTGTGACAGAAGATTTACCCACCCGTCCGCTAATTGGCGAAGTGACTTTAGTGTAGGCAAGATTGATGCGAGCCGTTTCGACATTTGCTTTTGCGGCTTGTACTGCAGCATCGTTTTGCGCGGCGGTAGCAACGGCGGTGTCATAGTCCTGCTGACTGATGTACTTAGTACCCAGCAGCGGCTTATAACGTTTGACCGTGAGCTGAGCAATGCGCGCATTAGCTTCAGCCTGCGCGAGGTCGCCTTTAGCACTGTCGTAGGCCGCCTGATAAGTGGCCGGATCGATCTGGTAAAGAGATTGTCCTGCTTTTACATCACTGCCTTCGACAAAGTTACGTTTCAGAATGATACCGGAAACTTGAGGACGCACTTCGGCCACGCGATACGCGGAAGTCCTGCCGGGTAATTCGGTGGAAATCTTTAAAGGCGCGTTTTTTAGCGTGACAACGCCGACTTCTGGCGGCTGTTGCTGGGCGGCTTGTTGGGATTTATTATCATCACATCCTGTTAACATAAAGCTGCCTGAAAGCATCAGGACGGCCGCCAGAGGCGATAATCCTCTGATTTTATTCATAAATAAACCTCTAGAGTCCGATAACAAATGATCAATGGCTCACAAACCGAAGAACCCATTGCTGCGTCAAATCGCGGGTCGTGCTATGGTACATACATTCACAAATGTATGTAAACTTTCCCGTTTGTAAAAAAAGTACCCTATGGCACGAAAAACCAAAGCGCAAGCACTTGAAACCCGACATCAAATTCTTGATGCCGCCATCATCCTGTTCTCACAACAGGGCGTTTCAGCCACTTCACTGGCAGATATTGCTGCTGCGGCCAGCGTTACGCGGGGCGCTATCTACTGGCATTTCAAAAATAAAGCTGACGTTTTGCATGAAATCTGGCTACGTTGCGACGCCGGGCTAGATAACGTGGAACTTGAGTATCAAACAAAATATCCCGGCGATCCACTTTCAGTGTTACGTGCCATGCTAGTCTATATCTTTGAAGCAACAGCAAACGATCCGCAACGTCGCGCTTTAATGGAAATCATTTTCCATAAATGTGAATTTGTGGGTGAAATGGCGACGCTGAAAAACATTCAGCAAAATTTACTGCTTGAATGTTACGACAGAATTGAAGATGTCCTGCGCCAGTGTATTGAAGCAGCACAGTTGTCGCCGCGCCTCAATACGCGCCAGGCGGCGCTCATCATGCGCGGTTATGTCAATGGCATGATGGAAAGCTGGCTATTTACGCCTGAAAGTTTCGATTTAGCTGGCGATGCGCCGGAATTAGTCAACGCTTTTATTGATATGTTACGGTTGAGTCCGACCTTAACCGCTCATGATTAGTCCGTGTGGCTGGCGTCGCGTTTCTTTTCATAATCTCGCTGTACCATTGCTAACGCCGAAAGCACCGTTTCCACAGGCAGCTGATGTTCTTCCAGCAGCTGAATCAAATCCACCGCCAGCTTGACATCGTCAGGGGCATTTTCTAAAGCCATAACCACTCCTTTTAAGACGTTTTTACGTCACGGCACTTTCATTAGCACAAACGCATCATTATTTACAGACAGCAGCGCCCGCTGTTGCGCTTATTCCCTTTCATTGCTGGCGCGCAGCGATAACCCCCATTCTACGGAACGAATTGCCTGTCGACAGCGCATCATACGACCTTCAAGGATCTCCAGATCCTGCTTTAACTGCTGCTGTACCGCCAGCGTTTCAGCCAGCGCCAGCCGCTGTTCACGCTGATCAAGCATTGCCTGTAAGCGCCGCTCGTATTCGCGATATTCCTGCAGCTTCGCTTCCCGCGGATTGCTGTGCGGCTGTTCACGCGGGAGCCGTAACTGTTGCGTACTGGCTTCCCGTTGCAGGGCTGCGATTTGGTCAACAAGATGTTCAGCCAGCCAGGTGATGCGCGACAAATCGTTTGCGTGGGCGCATAATCGTTGAAAATTTTGCTCAATTTCCTGCAGATAATCCGTTAGTCGTGTGCCTTTACAACGAAACAGCTGACTATCGAAGCGGGGCTGGCGGCAGCGTCCATCAGGGTGACCGGCAATCTCCTGATGCAAACCAAGAATGCGCTGCTGCAGTCGTAACTGAATGGAACTGAGGCTCATAACGCGTCTGTCATTTGTGCTAACGTGTGCGGAAAAGAAAATTTCTGGGCGATATTCATGCAACGCATTGTGTTATTAATCCTCGGCTGGCTGGCAATTGTGCTGGGCACGTTAGGTATTGTATTACCTTTATTACCTACCACGCCATTTATGCTGTTGGCAGCCTGGTGCTTTGCCCGTTCCTCTCCGCGTTTTCATGAATGGCTGCTGTGGCGCTCGCCGTTTGGTCGCTATCTTCGTCACTGGCAGCAGCATCGCGCTATGCCGCCCAGGACGAAAGGACGTGCTATCGCATTGATTATTCTTACCTTTACTATTTCGATTGCGTTGGTCAAGATCCTTTGGGTTCGCAGCATGCTGCTGGCAATGTTAGCTTTGCTGGTGGCATTTATGTGGCGCATCCCGGTCGTCGCTGAAACGCCAGAGCCGCGCCAGCCGCCGCGATAAAGTTGCATTTATGCGATCATTTGCTTAGATTTGGGCCTCTTCGTGCGTGGCTTTCCCTTGTGAATACTCTCCCGCTGAGCCTTTTATCAGAGACTGGCGCTATGAGAGCTGCGCAAAACAGAATTTTTTACCAGGCGTATCATTATGACCGACACTGCGCAGCAGCTTGAATACATTAAAAACAGCATCAAAAGTATTTCTGATTATCCAAAGCCAGGCATTCTGTTTCGTGACGTAACCAGTCTGCTGGAAGATCCAAAAGCCTATGCCACGGCCATTGCGCTGCTGGTGGAGCGTTATCGCGATAAAGGCATCACCAAAGTGGTGGGCACCGAAGCGCGTGGTTTTCTGTTTGGTGCGCCGGTAGCGTTAGGCCTGGGCGTAGGATTCGTTCCGGTGCGAAAACCCGGTAAGCTGCCGCGCGAAACCTTCAGCGAAACTTATGAGCTGGAATATGGCACCGATCAGCTGGAGCTGCATAAAGATGCTATCCAGCCGGGCGACGTGGTGCTGGTGGTGGATGATCTGCTGGCAACCGGCGGCACCATTGAAGCGACGGTAAAACTGATCCGTCGCGCAGGTGGTGAAGTTAAACATGCCGCTTTTATTATCAACCTGTTTGATTTGACGGGTGAAACACGTCTGAAAGCGCTCGGTCTTGAGTGCTATAGCCTGGTCAATTTTCCAGGCCACTAAGCTATTTTGCGCGCCTTATCGTAAGGTAGGGCTTTCTTGCGGGTCATCGAGATAACCAGTGATAGGCAGATACATTTCTCGCTGTTAGACTACTGCAACGCTATACAGGAGTTGCAAAACATCTGCGCTCACCTTTCCATCTAAATTCGTCGAATCCACATGAGCTATCAGGTACTTGCGCGAAAATGGCGTCCCCAGGCTTTTGCTGACGTAGTCGGTCAGGAACATGTTCTGACGGCGCTGGCGAATGGATTGTCTCTGGGACGAATCCATCATGCTTATCTCTTCTCCGGCACGCGCGGGGTAGGGAAAACCACTATTGCTCGTCTGCTGGCCAAAGGGCTTAACTGCGAAACCGGCATTACCGCTACGCCGTGCGGACAGTGCGACAACTGCCGTGAGATTGAACAAGGCCGTTTCGTTGATCTGATTGAGATCGATGCGGCTTCGCGTACCAAAGTGGAAGATACGCGCGATCTGCTTGATAACGTGCAATACGCGCCCGCACGAGGTCGATTCAAAGTCTATTTGATTGATGAAGTGCATATGTTGTCGCGCCACAGCTTTAATGCCCTCTTGAAAACGCTGGAAGAACCGCCGTCGCACGTCAAATTCCTGCTGGCAACCACCGATCCGCAAAAACTGCCGGTGACCATTCTTTCTCGCTGTTTACAATTCCATCTCAAAGCGCTGGATGTCGATCAAATCCGCCAGCAGCTTGAGTACGTCTTACAGCAGGAGCAGATTCAGAGCGAATCGCGAGCACTGCAACTTTTGGCACGCGCCGCGGATGGCAGTATGCGCGATGCGTTAAGTCTGACCGATCAGGCCATCGCGATGGGGCAGGGTGCGGTCAGTAGCGCAACCGTTAGCGCCATGCTGGGCACGCTGGATGATGAACAGCCGCTGGGCCTGATCGAAGCGGTGGTGGATGGTAACGGTGAACAGGTGATGGCGTTGCTCAGTCAGGCCGCATCACGCGGCGTGGAATGGGAAGCCCTGTTGGTTGAAATGCTGCGTTTGCTACACCGTATTGCGATGGTGCAACTGCTGCCAACCTCCTTAAATGATGATGAAGAGAGCAATGCATTACGGTTGCGCGAATTAGCGCGTGTAGTCCCGCCCACGGATGTGCAGCTTTATTACCAAACGCTGTTAATGGGGCGCAAAGAACTGCCCATGGCGCCCGATCGCCGCATGGGGGTTGAAATGACGCTGCTGCGTGCGCTCGCGTTTCATCCAAAAGCGCAGGTAGCTGAGCCATTAGCACGTCCGGCGTTACTGCAGCAACTCGCCGCTACGCAGCCGCAAACGGCCCAGGCACAACCAAACATTGCGCAGCCACAAGCGGCACAACCGCAAATGGCCCCTCCCGATGATGCGGCATCCGTTACTCAGCATCATGAAACATCGCCTGTGGCTGCACCGGATCCTTCGTTACCCAGTTCCACCAGTCAGCTGTTGCAGGCGCGCACGCAGCTGCTGCGCCGGGGAGCGAACAAACTAAAAAAGAGTGAGCCGGCGGCGCCTGGAGCGCGGCCGGCCAACTCCGCGCTGGAGCGGCTGGCCTCGGTTACCGAGCGTAGCCAACAGCGCATTCGCGATAACGCATCCACGACGCCGGTAAAAAAAGAAGCCTACCGCTGGAAAGCGCAAACCCAGCCAGTGAATACCCCCGAACCAGTGGCGACGCCAAAAGCCTTGCGTTCTGCGCTAGAGCATGAGAAAACCCCTGAGCTGGCGGCACGGCTGGCGGAAGAGGCGCAACAGCGCGACGCCTGGGCCGCCGAAATTGCGGCGCTGCAGCTACCAAAACTGGTGCAGCAGCTGGCGTTAAACGCCTGGAAAGAAACCACGGCCAACGGCATATGTTTGCACCTGCGTTCCAGCCAGCGACATCTGAATTCGTCCGCCGCGCAACAGGCATTAAGTGCAGCATTAAGTCAGGCCGCCGGGCTGGCAGTTGAACTGTCGGTCATTGAAGATGATAATTCGACGGTGTTGACGCCACTGGAGTGGCGTCAGGCCATTTATGAAGAGAAGCTGGCGCAGGCGCGCCAGTCGATCACTAGTGATACTCATATTCAGACGCTGCGTCGCTTTTTTGACGCTGATCTGGATGAAGAGAGTATCCGACCCGTTTGATCACGCTGCCGCTGTCCGGGAGATAGCGTTGTGGCCACAGCTGAGAGAGAAAACTATGTTTGGTAAAGGCGGATTGGGCAACCTGATGAAGCAGGCCCAGCAAATGCAGGACAAAATGGCCAAAGTTCAGGAAGAGATCGCCGCACTGGAAGTCACCGGTGAATCAGGTGCAGGTCTGGTGAAGGTGACGATCAACGGCGCGCACAACTGCCGTCGTGTGGAAGTCGATCCAAGCCTGTTGGAAGACGACAAAGAGATGCTGGAAGATCTTATCGCTGCGGCTTTCAACGATGCAGCACGCCGCATTGATGAAACGCAGAAAGAAAAAATGGCAGACGTCTCTTCCGGCATGCAACTGCCGCCTGGCTTTAAGATGCCGTTCTGATGCAAACCAGTCCACTGCTTGAATCTTTGATGGAATCGCTGCGCTGTTTGCCTGGCGTTGGGCCGAAATCGGCACAGCGTATGGCTTTTCAGCTATTGCAGCGCGATCGCAGCGGTGGCATGCGGCTGGCGCAGGCATTGACGCGGGCAATGTCGGAAATCGGTCATTGTGCTGATTGCCGTACTTTCACTGAACAGGAAATCTGTACGATTTGCGCCAATCCCCGGCGTCAGCAAAATGGTCTGATCTGCGTAGTAGAAAGCCCGGCAGATATTCATGCCATTGAGCAAACCGGGCAGTTCGCTGGTCGCTACTTTGTACTGATGGGCCATCTTTCGCCGCTTGATGGCATTGGCCCGGCCGATATTGGTCTGGATCGGCTTGAACAGCGTCTGGAAAAAGAAACCATTCAGGAAGTAATCCTCGCCACCAATCCAACCGTGGAAGGCGAAGCAACCGCTAACTACATCGCTGAGCTGTGCGGGCAGTATGGTGTTGATGCCAGCCGCATTGCACATGGTGTACCGGTGGGGGGCGAGCTTGAAATGGTGGATGGCACCACGCTGTCGCATTCGCTGGCCGGTCGTCACAAGATTAAATTTTAAACGCTTGCCGGTGTTATCTCTGACACCGGCTTGAAATTTTCGCTCCCATCCCCACATCTTCCTCAACGTTTGTTCAACCTGTTTTGTTGAGGTAGCAATGACCATGAAAGGACAAGAGACACGTGGTTTTCAATCGGAAGTAAAACAACTTCTGCACTTGATGATCCATTCTCTCTATTCAAACAAAGAGATTTTTCTGCGTGAGCTGATTTCCAATGCCTCGGATGCGGCAGATAAGCTGCGTTTTCGTGCGCTGTCTGATGCCAGCTTATATGAAGGCGATGGCGATTTGCGCGTGCGTCTCTCTGTTGATAAGGACAACCGCACCATCACGCTAAGCGATAACGGCATTGGGATGCGCCGTGACGAGGTGATCGAGAATCTCGGTACTATTGCGAAATCCGGTACTAAAGCGTTTCTGGAGTCGCTGGGTTCCGACCAGGTCAAAGACAGCCAGCTGATTGGTCAGTTTGGTGTCGGTTTCTACTCAGCGTTTATCGTCGCGGACAAAGTTTCCGTGCGTACCCGCGCGGCGGGTGCATCAGCCGACGAAGGAGTATTCTGGGAATCGGCGGGCGAGGGTGACTACACTATCGCAGACATCACTAAAGACGATCGCGGCACTGAAATTACGCTGCACCTGCGTGAAGGCGAAGATGAGTTTCTTGATGCCTGGCGCGTGCGCAATATCATCGGTAAATATTCCGACCATATTGCACTGCCAGTGGAAATCGAAAGCAAAGACGAAGAAAACGACACCACTCATTGGGAAAAGATCAACAAAGCCCAGGCGCTGTGGACGCGTAATAAAGCTGACATCAGTGATGAAGAGTACACCGAGTTTTATAAGCACATTGCGCATGACTTCAGCGATCCGGCCATCTGGAGCCATAACCGCGTAGAAGGTAAGCAGGAATACACCAGCTTGCTTTATATCCCGGCGCGCGCCCCGTTTGATATGTGGAACCGCGACCATAAACACGGTCTGAAACTGTACGTGCAGCGTGTATTCATCATGGATGATGCTGAGCAGTTTATGCCGAATTACCTACGCTTCGTGCGGGGACTGATTGATTCCAACGATCTGCCGCTTAACGTATCGCGTGAAATTTTGCAGGATAGCCGCGTGACCCAAAGCCTGCGTGGTGCGCTGACCCGGCGTGCACTGCAAATGCTGGAAAAACTGGCGAAGGATGACAGCGATAAATATCAAACTTTCTGGAAAGAGTTTGGTCTGGTGCTGAAAGAGGGCCCGGCGGAAGATCATGCCAACCAGCAAACTATCGCCAAATTGCTCCGTTTCGCAACGACGCAAAGCGAAGGTGCAGAACAGACTATTTCGCTGGAAGACTATGTCAGCCGTATGGTTGAAGGTCAGGAGAAGATTTATTACATCACCGCCGACAGCTATGCCGCCGCGAAGAGCAGCCCGCATCTGGAACTGTTCCGCAAAAAAGGCATTGAAGTTTTACTGCTGTCTGATCGCATTGACGAATGGATGATGAGCTATCTGACCGAGTTCGACGGACATGCTTTCCAGTCGGTGAGCAAAGCGGATGAGTCGCTGAGCAAGCTGGCAGATGAAGAGACCGAAGAGCAGAAAGAAGCTGAAAAGGCGCTGGAACCGTTCGTTGAGCGGGTGAAAACGCTGCTGGGCGAACGCGTGAAAGAGGTGCGTTTAACGCATCGTCTGACCGATACGCCAGCGATTGTCACCACCGACGCGAATGAAATGACCACGCAGATGGCGAAGCTGTTTGCGGCGGCGGGTCAGGAAGTGCCGGAAGTGAAGTACATCTTTGAACTCAACCCGGATCACCAACTGGTGAAACGTGTTGCTGATACGCCGGACGAAGCGCGTTTCGGCGAATGGGTCGAATTGTTGCTGGATCAGGCGCTGCTGGCTGAGCGTGGCACGCTGGATGATCCGAACCAGTTTATCCGTCGCATGAATCAGCTGCTGACGGCCTAAAAAAAAGCCGGTGACAAGGTTCACCGGCTTTTTTTATGGCTGCGCCGCTTCGCGTAGCCAGTGGCGAAACAGGCTTATCTCCGCGTTGTGTCGCCGACTCTCTTTGGTCATCATCCAGGTTGCGCGCGCAACCTGGACAAAACCAATGGGTGCTATCAACGTGCCATCCTCCAGCTCCTGACGAACCAGCAAACGCGGCGCCATGATTACGCCCAGCCCATTACGTGCCGCCTGAATACCTAACGTCAGATTCTCAAAATGCTTACCCGCAAGAAAATTTCCTCGCACCCCGGCGCTGCTTGCCCACTCTGACCAGGCGTGCAGGCGGGTGTCAGCATGCAGCAGCGGTAACTCCACCAGGTCATGTACATTGCGAAAACGCTGCGCGAAGTGCGGCGAACACAGTGGGCCAATATAATCTTCGCTTACCAGCGTGGCATCAATATCGCCATCCGGGGGCCGTTCGTAGCTGAGAATTAACACATCGATATGTTCACTGCGTAGCTGATCGATTTCTGCCAGCGCCTGAAACTGAACTTCGATTTCAGGATGGCGCTGATAAAAGGTGGCAATACGCGGGATCAGCCATTGCGACAAAAAACTGGGTGAACATGACACGTTTAAATGGTGACGCATCCCGGTACGAATGCTTTCACTGGTAGTGTGCAACTCACTGAAGGCTTTCTGACAGCTGATAAGTAAGCGTTCACCGTGTGAGGTTAATTTGACGCGCCCATGAGTACGGATAAATAACGGTTTGCCCATCCAGTTTTCAAGCTGGCGTATTTGGTGGCTGATGGCGCTGTGTGTGACGTGCAGGTGTTCGGCCGCCAGACTAAAGCTGCTGTTTAAAGCTGCCTGGTGAAAATAGTGCAGCGCTCTCAGCGGTGGTAGTCCGGTCATACTCAGCCCCTGTGTAAAAACCTAACAGGGATTGTCAGTTTATATCATTTTAAAGTCTAGTCGCATTGGCCTACCCTTCTGAGCAAATTTTGGCGGGTTGACCGATAAGTTTGTTTGTGCCTTTATTCGGCTTTGCTCCGCCTGGCTTAGGACGAGTCGCTTGCCATCACACCGCAATTATTATGAGAAAAAAATACGATGGCTCCCTTATCTTCTTCATCTGAAAGTACTTCAGAGGCACGAGATAGGTTGCGTCTCATATTGTCACGACTGTACAAGCTGGAACATTTTGATCTGTTCTTCACACCATCGTTACATGTGGCGCGCGTCCTGCTCTCTCAACTTTTTTTACGTCAGGAACAGGCACGCAATCAGACACGTTATGCTTCTCATTATCCTGTCACCGAACTTAACGTACTGCCCGCGATACCGCTGATGGCGGGTAACATTACGCTGGTGCCGCATATTGATGTGCCACAGGGTATGGTGCGATCCTTAAGCGATTGCCAGCAGCGGGGCGTTACCGACGCCAGCGAAAGCTTCGCCAGCATGTTGCACCATCGGTTGATAAATGAAGCACAGCTGTTTGTTACACGCCTTGATCGTCATGCTGAGCTGGGCAATGAGCTGGTGCTGGTGGCGTTACGCACGCAGGATTTCAGCACGCTGGTGCGCAGCGAATTACGCCTGTTCGAACACGGCCTGACGCTGGGAACAGCCATTCAAAATACGCTCAAACGTCTGGATGAAGATGACTGGCGACCCTATAACACGGCCATTATTGATACTATCTCGCTTACTTCACCGGTCATGCTAAATTCCAGCCACCAGCCCGGCTTACCGTTTGCCAGTTTTACCTTACCGGCCTCGCTGCTGGCCACGCTAAAAAGTTCAGAAGAACTGGTGATATGGCCGAACCACGAGAGTTTACAGATTAACGCGAATGTACGTGGTGGCGGCAAAAAAAGCATTAACGTCACGCATGATGTCAGTAAGCAGCTACAAAACTTGTTTGCCGCTGGCCACAAATCCGAAAAGGGCGTCACCCTGAACCGGCAGACTGGTATCTGACCAGAAAGCCAGTAAAGTAGCCGCAACAGGATCCGTGCCTTCCTTGTGATGCGCGGATCATAATGGTATGTTCTTCGCCTTCTCAGATTGATCAATGCGATTCGCAAGGGGATTTACGCAATGCGTATTATTCTGCTCGGTGCTCCGGGCGCAGGTAAGGGGACTCAGGCCCAATTCATCATGGAGAAATATGGCATTCCGCAAATCTCCACCGGCGACATGTTACGTGCTGCAGTGAAAGCAGGTTCTGATCTTGGTAACCAGGCGAAAGCCATTATGGATGCGGGCAAGCTGGTTACCGATGAGTTAGTTATTGCGCTGGTAAAAGAACGTATCGCGCAGGACGACTGCAAAAAAGGTTTCCTGTTAGACGGTTTTCCACGCACCATTCCTCAGGCAGATGCGATGAAGGAAGCCGGGATTAACGTGGATTACGTGCTGGAATTCGCCGTACCGGATGAACTGATCGTTGAACGTATTGTGGGTCGTCGCGTTCATGCGCCGTCTGGCCGCGTCTATCACGTCACCTTCAACCCGCCAAAAGTGGAAGGTAAAGACGACGTGACCGGGGAAGATCTGACCACCCGTAAAGACGATCAGGAAGAAACCGTGCGCAAGCGCCTGGTGGAATACCATCAGATGACCGCGCCACTGATTGCTTACTACAGCAAAGAAGCCAAAGCGGGCAACACCGCCTATCGCAAAATTGACGGTACGCGTAGCGTATCTGAAGTAAGCGCAGAACTGGCCGACATCCTCGGTTAAGCGCGTTGGGGCTGGTTTAACTGGCCCCTCTTGCAGTAATCGCTGTTACCACTTCTTATTTCCGCTACAATTTCCCTCGTTTTCACGCACCCCCGTCGTCAGCAAGGAATAACAATGAGGCAAGATAAGCCCGGCGTGTTACTGGTAAATTTAGGTACGCCAGACGCCCCAACCACACCTGCAGTTAAACGTTATTTGAAACAGTTCCTGAGCGATCCGCGCGTAGTCGATACACCGCGCTGGCTTTGGTGGCCGATTCTCACTGGCGTTGTTTTGCCGTTCCGATCGCCGCGCGTCTCAAAACTGTATGCATCGGTCTGGATGGAAGGCGGCTCGCCGCTGATGGTTTATAGCCAGCGTCAGCGAGATGCGCTCGCCGCGCAACTTGATATGCCGGTAGCGTTGGGTATGAGCTACGGTAATCCCAGCCTGAAAAGCGCGGTTGACAGCCTGATGGCGCAAGGCGTCACACGCTTGATCGTTCTGCCGCTTTATCCGCAATTCTCTTGCTCCACCGTTGCTGCGGTGTGGGATGGCTTAACGGCTGTATTCAAAAATTACCGCTCGCTGCCGGATGTTGAATTTATTCGCGATTATGCCGATCATCCGGCTTATATTGCGGCGCTGAAAGCCTCGGTCGAACGCGCTTTTGCTAAGCACGGGCAGCCAGATTTGCTGGTCATGTCTTATCACGGCATTCCACAGCGCTTTGCCGATGAAGGCGATGATTATCCGCAGCGTTGTGCCGATACTACCGCCGCTCTGACAAAAGCGCTCGGGCTGCGCAACGATCAAGTTAAGCTGACCTTCCAGTCACGTTTTGGTCGCGAACCCTGGTTAACGCCGTACACTGACGAAACCATGCAAGGTCTGCCAGCCAAAGGCGTGAAGCATGTGCAGGTGATGAGTCCGGGCTTTTCCGCTGATTGTCTGGAAACGCTGGAAGAGATCAGTGAGCAGAACCGTGAGTTCTTTATGCATGCCGGCGGTGAGAAATTTGAGTACATCCCGGCTTTAAATGATGATGAAGCGCATATCGACATGATGGTGCAACTGATTACCGCACGCCGCTAAAGCACAGGCAGAGAATGTGGTATCATTCTCTGCCTGTTTTTCCCCTACGGCAGCCTCCATGAAATTCCCTGGCAAACGCAAATCCAAACACTATTTTCCCGTAAGCGCACGCGATCCCTTATTGCAGCCGACTCAGCATGAAGTTGAGGAGGGCTGCTGGGTAGTGGGTATCGATCAGACCCTGGTCGATATTGAAGCCAAAGTAGATGACACCTTTCTGGCGCGCTACGGTTTAAGCGCCGGCCATTCATCAGTGATCGAGGATGCTGTTGCTGAGGCGCTGTATACAGAGCTGATGCGTGACGCGTTGATCAGTCATCAGTTTGCAGGCGGCACTATCGGCAATACGCTGCATAACTACTCGGTGCTGGCCGATGATCGCTCAGTCTTGCTGGGCGTGATGTGCAATAACATTCAGATTGGTGGCTACGCTTATCGTTATTTGTGCAATACCTCCAGCCGCATGGATCTCAACTATCTGCAGGGAATTGATGGCGCAATCGGTCGCTGCTTTACACTGATTAGCGAGCAGGGAGAGCGCACCTTCGCCATCAGTCCAGGGCAGATGAACCAGTTGCAGCCTGCCAGCATCCCTGAAGAGGTGATTGCAGGGGCCTCGGCGCTGGTGCTGACATCGTATCTGGTGCGCTGCCACGACAGCGAGCCGATGCCGCAGGCTACGCTCAAGGCGATTGAATACGCCAAACGACACAACGTGCCGGTGGTGCTGACGCTGGGGACGAAACATGTGATTGGCGCCAATCCGCCGTTCTGGCGCGATTTCTTACGCGATCACGTTTCAATTGTCGCCATGAATGAAGAAGAAGCGTTCGCGCTGACCGGTGAAGCGGATCCACTGTTAGCTGCCAATATGGCACTGAATTGGGTGGATGTGGTGCTGTGTACCGCCGGTCCGACCGGCTTATACATGGCAGGCTACACTGAAGACGAATTCAAGCGCATAACTAATCATCCACTATTGCCGGGGGCGATTGCAGAATTTAACCAGTATGAATTCAGTCGGGTGATGCGCCAGCAAGACTGCCAGCAACCGTTGCGTATTTTTTCCCATATTGCACCTTACATGGGCGGTCCGGAGAAAATTATGAATACCAACGGGGCAGGAGATGGCGCACTGGCCGCGTTGCTGCATGACATCACCGCAAACAATTATCACCGCCTGAAAGTGCCGAACTCCAGTAAACACGCCCGGCCTTATCTGACTTACTCTTCGCTGGCCCAGGTGTGTAAATACGCCAACCGCGTAAGTTATCAGGTGCTAAATCAGCATTCACCGCGCCTGATGCGTGGCTTGCCAGAGCGAGAAGACAGCCTGGAAGAGTCTTATTGGGATCGATAACGTTGTGCGAGCCTTTCCTTCTCCCGAAGCGGGAGAAGGGAAAGTGCAGGGGCCGCTTTGGTGCAAAAGCGGGCTACGGCGTGCCTTAACCCGCCAGATCCTGGCGATCCTGCGCCATTTCTTCTGCCAGCATATGCAACATGCTATTGGCGATCTCACGTTCCCCCATCACCACGCGCGTAGCACCACGCTCTAAGATGTAGTCTACTTCGTCGTCATAATGCGCCCGTGCGATAATCTCAATGCTTTTGTGCCTTTCGCGTGCCGCCGCAATAATTTCACCTGCTTCATAGCCATTGGGAATGGTCAACAGCAGCCAGCGAGCACAATCCAGACGCGCCAGCTCCATGGTATCGGCCCGGGCGGCATTGCCCAGCACGGTTTTAATTCCTTTTTCACGCAACGCTTCAACCCGGGGACGAGAATTCTCCACCACTACCATCGGCACATTGGCTTCCAGCAGTTTCTGACCAATCAAACTGCCCACGCGGCCATAGCCAACAATGACCGCATGATTATATATGTCCACCGGGATCTGTTTCTCATCCTCAATGGCTTCTTCCAGCGTCTGTTCTTCTATGGTCTCGGTTTTCGCCAGATACCGCTCAAGCAGCGTAAACAGAATCGGGTTGAGCATAATGGAAAGAATCGCTGCGGCGAGCACCAGATTGCGTCCTTCCGCGCTCAGCAGGCCCAAAGAGATGCCCAGGCCTGCAAGAATAAACGCAAACTCGCCAATCTGCGCCAGGCTAACGGAAATGGTTAAGGCGGTGCGACGTGAATGACCGAGCAGCGATACCAGCAGCCAGGCGGCGACGGATTTACCCACCACGATAATCACCAGGGCGCCAAGCACCGCTAATGGCTGCGTTAGCAGAATCATCGGATCAAACAGCATGCCGACTGAGACAAAAAACAGCACGGCAAAGGCATCGCGCAGCGGCAAGGTATCGTGTGCGGCGCGGTGGCTCAGTTCAGATTCGTTGAGCACCATCCCGGCAAAAAATGCGCCAAGGGCAAAAGACACGTCAAAGAATTCAACGGCACCGAAAGCGATGCCCAGCGCCAGCGACAACACCGCCAGCGTAAAAAGTTCACGCGAACCGGTGGCGGCGCTTCTGGCAAGGATCCACGGCACCGCACGGCGCCCAACCACCATCATTAACACCATAAACGCCGCGACTTTGCCGATGGTCAGCAGCAGATCCCAGACCAGCAACCCCGCGCTGGCGTTGCCCTGTTCCAGCATTCCGGCAATTGCGGGCAACAGGACCAGCGTCAGTACCATCACCAGATCTTCGACAATTAACCAGCCAATCGCAATTTGACCGCGCCGACTATCAATAAGTTGACGTTCTTCTAACGCGCGCAGCAACACCACGGTACTGGCGGTAGAAAGACACAGGCCAAATACCAGACCGGTCATCCATGACCAGTCCATCGCCCACGACAAGCCCATACCTAATAACGTTGCCACCGCAATTTGCGCGATGGCGCCGGGTATGGCGATCGATTTTACCGACATCAAATCTTTTAAGGAGAAGTGCAGGCCGACGCCAAACATCAGCAAAATCACACCTAATTCAGCCAGTTCGGGCGCCAGATTGGTATCGGCTACAAAGCCGGGCGTAAACGGACCGGCCAGCACGCCCGCGAGCAGATAGCCCACTAACGGTGATATTCGCAGGCGGTTTGCCAGCATGCCAAGGAGAAAAGCCAGAACCAATGCCCCGACAATGGTAGTGATCAACGGTGTGGTGTGATGCATGGTTGTCTCCTTGTATGCAAATGTATCCGCTTGTAACAACTGAGTTTAATGCAACCCGCAGCCGTTCGCTGAATAATTTATGGGTTTAAGGTAAAAAAGTGATTAATTAAGATGAAAGCGCAATCTAACGCCTGTTTTAACGCATTATCTCTAATATCGGCCGTAAGCCGGGTTTATAAAGGAAGGGAATGAAAAAATATTCCTGTCGGAAAAGCGATAATTGCGACGATTAACAGGCAGGAAAGGTGTTGTACGTCTCGTTACTGGCTGTCAGCCGTAAATGTAAAAACTATGTGCTGGCACGCAGGCGCTGCCGCGTCCAGACTGCCGGTAAGAAATAAATAACGCATATTCCCCATCGCCCGCCATGTAAACACCCGCCTGGTCGCCCCAGCATAAAGGCAAATATCTGTTAACGCTCGCGCTGTTTCGGCCAGTGAAGATATAACGGGCTGAATGGTTTCTGATCGCGTTTGGCCTTGAGTTAAAGAGAGGAATGTGCGAAACAGAAGGTCGATTTAGCAAGCTAGCCCGCAGATAAACGGGCCAAATGGGTGAATAAGGAGAGTGGCTTTGTTGTTACCACGCTGGTCAGAAAAAGGAATCGCGCTGCTGCTGGCGCTGACACCGATGCTTTCTCAGGCGGCTGTGCCGGATCGCACTTACCGTTTCAGCATCCTTCACACCAACGATGAACACGGCCATTTCTGGTTTAACGATCAGGGCGAATACGGTCTGGCTGCACAAAAGACGTTAATGGATACGCTGCGTTACGACATACAGGCCAAAGGCGGTGGCGCGCTGATCCTGTCTGCCGGTGACGTGAATACTGGTGTGCCTGAATCCGATGAATTAGACGCCGAACCTGATATTCGTGGCATGAACCTGATTGGCTACGATGCCATGACGTTAGGTAAAAACGAATTTGATAAACCACTTGATGTGCTACGCAAGCAGGAGAAATGGGCGAAATTCCCGTTTTTAGCGGCAAATGTTTATCAGAAAAGCAGTGGGCAAAGGATGTTTAAGCCGTGGGCGGTGTTTAAACGTATGGGATTAAAAATTGCCGTGCTCGGTTTGATTACACCAGACACCGCGCGGCTGTCGAATCCGGCGGGTCTGAACGACATCGAATTCCGCGATCCCATTAGCGAAGCCCAAAAAGCGGTGGCTGAACTGCGTGCCAGTGAAAAGCCCGATGTGATCGTCGCACTGACGCACCTTGGCTACTACGCCGATGGCAAGCACGGCAGCAACGCGCCTGGCGATGTGACGCTGGCGCGTAGCCTGCCGAAAGGCACGATTGATATGATTGTGGGCGGTCATTCACATGATGCAGTGTGCATGGAAAAAGAGAATGTCAGCGTCAAAAATTATCAGCCGGGCCAGCCCTGCCAGCCCGATAAACAAAACGGGGTCTGGATTATGCAGGCCGATAAATGGGGCAAATATGTGGGTCGCGGCGACTTTACCTATCGAAATGGTGAGATCTCGCTAGAGTCGTATCAACTGGTGTCGGTGAATCTTAAGCATAAAATTAAGAATATGGATGGCAGCGAAACCTGGCTGACCTGGCAGGAAGCGATCCCGAAAAACACCGCCATGATGAAGCTGTTGATGCCGTACCAGAAACGCGCAGAGACGAAGCTGAAGATTAATGTGGGCAGCGCTGAAGGCGTATTCGAGGGTGAAAACGAAAAAGTGCGCTTTGAACAAACCAATCTTGGGCAGCTTATTTTGCGGGCGCAGATGGCGCATACTCACGCCGATTTTGCCGTGATGAGCGGCGGAGGCATTCGCACTTCTCTGAAGCCGGGCAAGCTGACCTGGCGTGATTTGTTGCAGGTGCAGCCGTTTGGTAATCAGGTGGTGTCGGTCCCCCTGACTGGGGCTGAGATTAAAAAGTACCTGGCGGTGGTTGCCAACCTCAAACCTGATTCTGGTGGCTTTGCCCAGTTTGCTAATGTGAGTCTGGTTGCTGACGGCAGCACGGTAAGTGATGTGCAGATTAACGGCCAGCCGATCGATGATAAACAAACCTATCGCATGGCAACTAACAGCTTTAATGCGGCTGGCGGCGATGGCTATCCGCGTCTGGATAACCATGCCGGTTATGTGAATAGCGGCGATGTCGATGCGCAAGTCTTACGCGCGTGGATTAACGCACATTCACCGATCAAAGCCAGCGATTACATGCCGGAAGATGAGATTATTCATTTAACGGAGTCGCAGATTAAAGCACGCGACAAAGCGGCGGAAAAGTCACGTAAACGCAGCTATCCAAAGATGATCCTGGCGTGGATTTGGTCGTAAGGACGGGTCAACGTATTGAACTTAAGGAGGCGTAAGCGCCTCCTTTTTAGCGGGCTTCGCAAGATTTACGCACTATCCAGCGCTGACGTAGCTTATCCCATAGCCAGTTGTAACCAAGGGTATAGGGCAGAAAAAACAGGAAAAATGCCACCTCCACCAGAAACGCCTGTAACAGCGTAATGCTTAGCATCCACGCGGCAATCGGTAAACCAATCAGGATAAATCCGCCCTCAAAACCCAGCGCATGTAGGGCACGTAAGGAGAAATGGCGAGTCTGATCGGGCGGATAAAGGCGGTCAAAGCCGCTGTTATAGACCATGTTCCACAGCATAGCGACGCTCGACAGCATTATTGCCAGCGTGCCCATTTGAAACAGCGGCTTTTCCATTACCCAGGCGGCAAGCGGCGATACCGTAAGGATCGCTAAAATCTCAAATCCAGCGGCATGTAAAAAACGTTCTTTCATTGAGCGGGTACGCATAATGATCTCCTCTTAATTAGCCGTGCAGCTTCTCACGAAAAAATGCCAGGATAAAATGAATAACTATCGATAAAAGCGATGGATAAAATGCGATATTCCCCCGAATCTCTTGAAGCTTTTGTGCAAACCGTGAACAGCGGATCGTTTTCTGCTGCTGCGCGTATCCTAGGTAAAAGTCAGTCAACAATCAGTACGGCGGTGGCGAATCTGGAGGACGATCTCGGTTTTATGCTGTTTGATCGCAGCGGCAGGCAGCCGCTGCTTACCGAACAAGGACGGCGGACGTTACCGCAGGTGCAGCAGATTTTGGCCGCCAGTGAACGTCTGGATACGCTGGCGGTGCAGCTGGCGCAAGGCGTTGAGCCTCGTCTGAGTTTTGCCGTATCTGATTTTTGGCAAACCGATCATCATGAACAACTTCTCAGGCAGTTTGATGCACGTTACCCGGAGATTGAGCTGGAATGCATGATGGCGGAAGACGAAGATGTGCTCGATCTGTTACAAACTGGCCGGGTGCATTTAGGCGTGGTTCGCACCCAGCCACGCTTGCCTGCGGATATTGCGATGGCACGTTTACAGGTTGAAGCGCAGATGGCGATTTACCTGCATCGCGATCATCCTCTGGCGCAACAAGCCACTCTTCGCGAAAGCCAGCTAGAAGAAGTGCGTCATTTGCGCCTGAACACCTGGGTTGATCAGCGTGAGACGCTGCCGCTGGGGCGTGTATGGTCGGCACCCAATTATCTTTTATTACTGGAAATGGCTGAGCAGGGGTTTGGCTGGAGTATTTTACCGCGCTGGCTGGTAAACCAGTTTGGTCATGGGGTTTTACAAGAGCTACCTTTAGCGGGTTGGCCGCAACATATTGCGATAGAAGTGATCTGGTCGCGGCGCAATCCGCCAGGACCCGCCGGACGCTGGATGATCGATCAACTCTGCGCTCAGCCGCGCGTTTAGTCGCGGCGAGCAATATCGGCGAGCGGCGCATCCAACAGACGAGAAAGATCCTGCGGAGCTAACTCAATGTCTAAACCCCGTCGGCCGCCAGAGATAAACAGGGTGGCAAATTCAGCGGCTGAATGATCGATCACCGTTGGCAGACGCTTTTTTTGGCCTAACGGGCTGATCCCCCCCACCAAATAGCCGGTAATGCGCTGTGCCATTTGCGGATCGGCCATATCGGCTTTTTTTGCCTTGAACGCTTTAGCGACCTTCTTTAAATCAAGCTGGCTGGCAACCGGTGTGACCGCAACCGCCAGCTGTTTTGCATCACCGTTTAACGCCACCAGCAGCGTTTTGTAAACCTGTTGTGCATTTAGATTGAGTTTTCGGACCGCCTCATCACCAAAATGCGTTTCCTGGCTGTCGTGATCATAAGGATGCAATGTAAAGCTGACGTTTTGTTTTTCAAGTAGTTTTACTGCGGGTGTCATAGCTGTACCTGTTTTGCTGAGGTGATCACCATAATCTTATGGCAAAAAATAGTGAATAAAGATGGCGAAAGTTTGTTCTTTGGGTGAAAATTGGCCCCGCGCCAGCAACGCAATTGCTGAGCGATAACCAAAATCATAAACAAATTCCTCTTTGACGGGCCGATAAAACTATCGGCTCTCTTTTTTTATAAAATCTTAAGCAGATCCGGCAAATTATCCTCGCCGTAGAGATGCAACGCGCCCACGGCGACAATGTATTCCCCGGCAGGCAGAGCCTGTAACGTGCTGCGCCACTGGGTATTACGCTGGCTGATTAACGTGTCGTTAAGCGCCTGACTAAAGGTGGTCGGCAGGGCAATGTGTGACTGACGCGGCGGCGCATCCAGCCACCAGCTCACCATCATCTGTAGCAGCCGTGCATTGGTGTGCCAGTGCATTAACGTATCCTGCAGCAACATCATGCCATCGTCCGGCAGCGTTTTTAGCAGCGCAATCTGCGTCTCCGCGCCTTCCAGTTCAATTATCGGCTTCTGCCAGTTTTTTGCTGCCTGTAAGAGCTGATAATCGATGCCGTAATCGGGTCGAAGCCCTAATCGTTGAGCCTGCTGCGCCTGTAACATTAGCGCTATTTGCCAGGCGGGTAGGGTGTCAAAGACGCTGACAGTAAGATTAAGTTCGTTACACAGAGCGTCAAGCTTTGCCAGAGCGTCAGTATCAATACGTTCGGCTAAGGGCGCGCGCTCACCGCTGTTTTCAAAAGGCGAGCCGCCCTGAGTAATATCCGCCTCGACAATCAGCGCATCAGCCTGTTGCAGCTGGCGTAGTAAACGATCGGGCAACGGCTGCATATCGCGGGTGCCCATATGAATACTGCCTACCAGATGCAGTGTGCGATTGCCAAGCCGCACATCGATGGCAGGCCAACGATAGCTGACGGGAAACAGTCGGCTCATTAATCTGCGCAAAGTATGCCAAGCGCTACCTGTCATTCCCTGTCCTTAATTCGCTTAAAACGCCATGCTAGCGATTTCAGAACGTGAAAAATAGCGTTGTAGTGGCGATTACTGACGCGGCGGATGATAACGCAACAGTCGGTTAGCATTGCTTACCACGGTAATGGATGACAGTGCCATTGCTGCGCCCGCCACAATGGGGCTTAGCAACGTGCCGGTCAGCGGATAAAGCACTCCCGCCGCGACCGGAATACCGATGCTGTTATAAACAAACGCACCGAATAAATTCTGCCGAATATTGCGTAAGGTCGCAGAGGAGAGGGCTAAGGCATCAGCAACGCTGTTTAAATCGGCACGCATTAAGGTAATGGCCGCGGTTTCCACGGCGACATCGCTGCCGCCACCCATCGCAATACCCACATCGGCCTGTGCCAGCGCAGGGGCATCGTTAATGCCATCGCCGACCATTGCCACTACGCGGCCCTGCTGCTGCATTTTTGCTATCGCATCGGCTTTGCCTTCTGGTAATACCCCGGCAATCACTTCGTCAATTCCAGCTTCAGCGGCAATAACGCGCGCGGTTTTTTCATGATCGCCTGTCAACATAACCAGCCGATAACCGGCTTGATGCAGCCGCTGGAGAGCCGCGTGGCTTTCGTCACGTAACTGATCACGCAAGCCAATTAAGCCCGTCAGTTTGTCATCCTGCGCCAGTAAAACGGGCGTTGCGCCTTGCTGTGTCAACCGATCGATGTCGGCCTGTACAGACGGGCAATCAATGCCTTGCTCGTGCATTAGCATCGCATTGCCCAACAGCATTTTTTTGCCGTCGAGTAGGCCGCTGACGCCTTTACCGCGTAGGGTACGAAACTGCTCTACCTCCGATTGTTTTGCCTCACCCGCTGCTGCGACAATCGCCTTCGCCAGTGGATGGCTGGCTGACTGCTCAAGTGCGGCGGCGGCCTGCAAAACAGCCTGACGGTCAGCAGGACCGAGGGGGATAACGTCAGTTACCTGTGGCGTACCGGCGGTTAACGTACCGGTTTTATCGAATACCAGCGTGTCGATTTTACTGGCGCGTTGAAGCGCATCGGCATCACGCACCAGTATGCCCAGTTCCGCAGCGCGACCCACACCGGCAATAATTGACATTGGCGTCGCTAAACCCAGGGCGCAGGGGCAGGCGATAATCAATACCGTGGTCGCAATCACCAGCGTGTAGGCAATTTGCGGTTGTGGCCCAAACAAATACCAGAGCAGCCCGCTAATAACGGCAATAGCAACAACGACCGGGACAAAGACAGCTGAAATCCGATCGGCTAAACGACCAACGTCTGGCTTACTGCTTTGCGCCTGACGAACCAGACGAATAATGCGCGACAGTGTGGTGTGATTGCCGGTCGCGCTGGTAACGAAGCGCACCGCGCCATCTTGCAGCAGCGTACCGGCAAAAATCGTATCGCCCGCAGATTTGCTTTGTGGCACGGCTTCGCCGGTCAGCATGGCTTCGTCTAACCAGGCTTCGCCGTCCTGAATTTCGCCATCAACCGGTACGCGATCGCCGGTAACTAATCGCAGTATCATGCCTGGTTGCACTGCGCTAACGGGCAGTAATTTTTCGCCATCATCGGTGATGACGCGTGTCTGGTCCGGCGTTAAATCGAGCAGGCGCTCAAGCGCTTTCGATGAACGCTGACGCGCTCGCTGTTCCAGCGCATGGCCAAGATTTATCAGGCCGATAATCATTACGCTGGCTTCAAAGTAGAGGTGGCGTGCCTGCATCGGGAAAAAATCCGGCCACAGCACTACGCTGAAGGAGTAGATCCACGCAGCGGCTGTGCCAAGCGCGACCAACGTATCCATTGTGGCGCTGCCGTTCATCAGGCTGCGCCAGGCACTACGATAAAAATGGTTGCCGGTAACGATCATCACCAGCAGCGTAACAATACCCAGCGTCAGCCAGAGCGTATGGTTATTCCCGGTCAACATCATATTGTCACCGAGCATGCCCCAAAGCATCAGCGGGATGCCAAACAGCAGCGCAACCGCAGCTTGCCAGCTGAAACGGCGCATGGCTTTACGGGCGCTGCTTTGTTGTTTCTTGCGGCGTTCCTGCTCGTCTTCTATGATCTGCGCGCCATAACCGGCACCATCAACTGCGGCGACCAGCTGTTGTGGTTCGACGTTACCCAGCACCAGCGCGCTGCGTTCACCTAAATTGACGCGCGCCTGGCTCACTCCCTCTACCTGTTGCAGCGCTTTCTCAACCCGACTGACGCAGCTGGCGCAACTCATGCCATCAATTAACAGAAAATGGGCCGGCAACGTTTTTTCTGCCGGTTGAGAAGTAAATTCCGTTGTCAGCGCCTCCGGCAGCGGCTCTGCTGCTGTCAACGGCTCAGACTTTGGGTGGCTGTTATCTGCTTTCAGACTGGCGTGATAGCCCGCTTGCTCAACCGTCGCAATCAGTTCAGCGGCCTCAGCATCGCCCACAATTTGCGCTTCCTGCTGGGTAACTTCTGCCTGTTCGACATCGCTACGCTGTTCCAGCGCCTCTTTCACGCGCTTGACGCAATGACCGCAAGACAATCCGTCCAGCGTCAGGGAAATGGTCTGTGACATATTCAACTCCTCGTTTCATGCTATTTGACCGTGTGGTCATTTTCGATGAGTGTTAAAGGTTAGACCTTCCATCAAGGGGAAGGTCAAGCATTTAACTGGCTGGCTGCTGGAGGCTTTCCGCACACCTGTTAAAAAACGTAAGAATAGCGATGAAATGCAAACAGGGCGGCGAGAGTGCGAAGGAAAACGCATTCGGCGGAAGCTTGCAAGGTTGGCAGATGCGTTAACATTGGGGGCAGCGCAATGAATATACATTACGGCGAACCGGGTAAAGGGTTTCGCATTGGGCATACCCGGTTCCTCTGAGTAATTACATCGGGCTTACCAGACGGAGGCAGCGCGGGATAGCAATACCCGTTCGCAACTCGTTTCATCGCAGGGCGGGAACAATATTGCACTGCAACGAACGACCACTCCGCTATATCGGAAGCCAGGAGCTGTATTCACGCTGCACCTGCTGTTTACAAGGCATAGTGGGCTACAATCCTTTTTAGTCGTATGTCTACCTTGCGCTCACTTAAGCGTGGCAAATCGGGAGATTTCAGGAGACATTCAGCAGGTAAATAATTAAACGGGCATAGCGCCTTTATGGGTTGCGTCATTCAGTTACCCGCCTTCGGGAGGGGAGGGGAAAGAGAAAATGAATATCAGCGATGTAGCGAAAACAACCGGGCTTACCAGCAAAGCAATTCGATTTTATGAAGAGAAGGGCATTGTCACACCACCGTTGCGCAGTGAGAACGGGTACCGTAGCTACAATCCGCATCACGTCGAAGAGCTGAATTTATTGCGCCAGGCGCGTCAGGTGGGCTTTACGCTTGACGAGTGCCGCGAACTGGTCACGTTATTCAACGATCCCGCACGTCATAGCGCGGATGTGAAAGCGCGCACGTTGCAAAAGGCAGACGAAATTGCGGTGCACATTGAAGAACTCCACGCCATGCGTGCACGTTTATTAGCGCTGGCAGAAGCCTGTCCGGGCGATGACGGCGCCGAATGCCCCATCATTAATAACCTGGCGGGTTGCTGTCATC